>CAISTG010000012.1 GCA_903888345.1 Candidatus Buchananbacteria bacterium
CGGCAATCGCCGCGTTTTGGTTTAAATGTTGACTTTTATCAATAATTATGTTAGTATTTTTAAAGTAAATCACTATATTAAGTCCGCGTAGCTCAGTGGATAGAGCAGTAGCCTTCTAAGCTATTGGTCGTAAGTTCGATTCTTACCGCGGACACATCTAAAAACCACCTAGTCACTGTTATTAAAAACTGGAGCTAGGTGGTTTTGTTTTTTGTTCAAATTGGCGTATAATTACCAAAGATTATAAATTAAACAAGGAATGATGGAGAAGTGAAATATAATGACTTATCCTGTTGTAATATAGACGTAACTTATGGCTAAAACAGACTTAACTGATGAGCAACTGGTTGCAGCGGTCAGAAGTAATAATAGCGAGCTGTATAGCGGGATTATTCAACGCTATCAGTCTAAGCTATCCCATTACTTAAAAAAATTCATTCATGATAATGACGAACTGGAAGATGTCTTGCAGATCGTTTTTATTAAAGCCTATAAAAACCTCAATAGTTTTAATATCCACAAAAGATTTTCACCCTGGATTTATCGTATCGCTCATAATGAAGCGATCAATCACCTAAAGAAGAATTCTAAATATAGTTTGTCATTGGATGAGTGGGAGTATGATGTGATTGATGATAAATTAGATTTTGATAAAGATTTGGATCAAGCCTTAACTCGCGATCAGATTAATCAGGCACTCTCGGCTATCAAGCCGAAATATCAGGAAGTATTAATTTTATACTTTTTTGAACAGAAGACCTACGACGAAATTAGTGAAATTTTGCATTTGCCAATTAATACAGTAGGAACACTGATTGCCCGTGGCAAGCAATATCTCAAGCAACATTTAGATAAAGAAAAATATGGACACCAATAAACAACTCGAATCTGAGGTCATGGCCAAAATTAAGAGCGGACAGATAAAATTGCGTTCTAAGTATATTTTTTTGGCAGAAAAATTAGGATTAGGCAGCGCCTTTATTTTAAGCGTACTGTTGGCAGTGCTATTTTTCAGTTTGGTGTTATTTTATTTACGTGCCTCTGATAATCTATTTTATCTAAGTTTTGGTAGTGTCGGTTTATTCGCCTTTTTAGAATCATTTCCCTATCTATTGGTGATTTCTTTGATAATTTTAATTTTTGTCGCCGGTCTAATTATTAAAAAGAGCGATATTACTTATCAGAAGCCGTTCGGTTATTTAGCTTTGGCCCTGGTTGGCTTTATCTTAATTGCTGGAGTTGGTTTAGCTTTGACGAATATTGCTGAAATGGTTCAGCGGAGCTCGCTGAGTATTCGACCAATGGGCATGATGCTCAGTCCTTTTGGGGCTGGCGAAGCAAGTGAGGGTAATCGCGGTGTCGCTGGTCGGATTACTGAGGTCGGTAACGGCTATGCCTTAGTGCAGACTCCTAATAACATTACAAAATTAAATATTACTGATGACGACATTATTTTACCTGAGGTGGGACAGTTTATCGTGGCGGTTGGTGCGCGCAATAAAAAGGAGTTTAATGTTGAGATGATCCATCAAGTAGATCCAGCGCAGATGCAAATGGTCAGAAACAACGTCCATCGTAAGTTTGGTCCATTAGATCAAGGCACAATTGACCGGGGACACGCGATTAAATCTTGCCTGGACAACTGCCCGAAATTGAAATTAGCACCCAAGGATTGCGGTGAAAGATGTTTTGGTACCACAACAGTAGCGACCACCACCTTGAAATAAGCTGACGTTATTAGCTGTAACAACAATAGACTAGCGGTAATTTGGCTGATAGGCTGGGTTATTTGAACTAGTCTAGTAAAACCTTCTTTGAAGTTTTAGCCACCTCGTCTGATGGACCGCATCAGACGGGGCACCAAGACTTTAAACTAAGACCACTATGAAGAATTTTTTTAGTTTCGTTATGTCACACAAAATTTACTCGCTCCTAGCTATCGTCATTATTCTAGCTGGTGGCGGGTATTTTATTTATCAAAAATATTTTGTGACCACGCCAGTGCAGTATGTGACTCAAGTAGCCGCTAAGGGTACCCTGGTTACTTCTATTTCGGGAACTGGGCAAGTTTCCGCTTCTAATCAGGTTGAAATTAAACCAAGGGTCGCGGGTGATATAACTAGTGTTAAAGTTAAGTTGGGACAGGCTGTTAAGAAAGATGATGTTTTGGTTCAGCTTAATGCGAAAGACGCACTTCTGACATTACGCAATGCTCAAACTAGTTTGGAAACGGCGCGATTGTCATTAGATAAAGTTAAGGCTCCGGCTACTGCCCTATCATTAATTCAAGCGCAGAATTCATTATTATCGGCGCAGCAAGCCAAGTCTGACGCTGAAGATAAATTGAGCAAATCATATGAAGATGGTTTCAATACCGTCTCTAATGCTTTTTTGGATTTACCGACCATCATGACTAACTTAGATGATTTGCTAAATGGCAATGATTTTGAGAACTATCAATCAAATTTAGATTGGTATGATAATCAGGGGTCAGCCTTTGCCAAAAACTATACCGATACGGATAAGGTTCAGACTTATAAAAAAGATGTCATAAAATATTACGCTAAAGCTCGTGCTTTATATGACGCAAATTTTGATCAATATAAAACAGTAAATCGAAATTCCAGCGATGAGGAAATCACCAGCTTGATTAACCAGACTTATGAAACCTCCAAAGCGATTTCCGATACGGTTAAAAGCACCAAAAATTTTATTGATTTAATTCAAGATTTGATGCAACAAAATTCTACTAACACCTTAATTCCGGCCAAGATGACCACGCATCAAAACTCCTTGGAATCATTTACTGGCAAGGTCAATTCTCATTTATCAAATTTATTGTCAGCTAAAACGAATATCGAGAGTTACAAAAATAGCATTATCAGCAACACTAATACGATCGCCGAGCGGGAAGTCTCTCTGGCCGACTTAAATGCCGGCAGTGATGCCTTAGATATTAGAACTGCAGAAATTGCGGTTCAACAGAAAACCGATGCCCTGATTGCAGCGCAGCAAACTGTGGCTGATTATACGATTAGGGCGCCTTTTGCTGGCGTAGTGGCTGCCTTGCCAGCGAAAGTTGGTGACAGTGCCTCCTCTGGTTCTTCACTCGTGACGATTATCACCACCCAAAGTCTAGCGACTATTACTTTAAATGAAGTGGATATTGCGAAAATTAAAGTAGGTCAAAAAGTTACTTTAACTTTTGATGCGGTTAACGACTTGACGATCACCGGAGAGGTAGTGGAGGTTGATTCATTGGGCACTACTAATTCTGGCGTTGTTAGTTATGCCGTTAAAATTGCTTTTGATGTTCAGGATGATCGGATTAAATCTGGCATGAGTGTCAGCGCCGTTGTTATTTTAGCCAGCAAGGTTGATGTCTTAGTGGTACCAACCGCGGCCATTAAAACTAATGGCGATCAAAGTTATGTTCAGGTTTTAGTTAATGGCGTGCCGCAAAACAAAAATGTGACTATGGGAGCAAGTAGTGATACTGAAACTGAGATAGTTAGTGGCTTAAGTGAGGGTGACGTCGTTGTTACTTCAGTTGTATCGGCCGCCACTAAAGCCAAAGCAGCTACGGCCGCAACCACTGGTAACAATAATCGTGGCGCTCAAGGTGGAGCAGCGGTATACCGCATGGGTGGATTTTAATTTATGATAGAATGTAATAACATCAAAAGGGCCTATAAAATTGGCGACGATGAAGAGATTGTGGTTTTGGATCACGTCAATTTTAAGATTAATAAAGGTGAGTTTGTTGCCATTATTGGGCCATCAGGTTCAGGCAAATCAACCCTAATGAATATTCTGGGGGCTTTAGATCGACCGACAGCTGGTCAGTATTTGCTTGATGACAAGGATGTCTTTACCTTGTCTGATGATGCGATAGCCGAAATTAGATCGAATAAAATCGGTTTTGTTTTTCAATCTTTCAATCTTTTGCCACGCTCAACTGTTTTGCGTAATGTTATGCTACCACTGATTTACAATAAGGTGCCAAAGAATTTACGGTTGGCGCTGGCAACCAAAGCCTTGCATGATGTGGGTTTAGAAGAAGAGCGTTGGAGTCATTTGTCTAATCAGTTATCAGGGGGCCAAATGCAGCGCGTGGCGATTGCTCGGGCTTTAGTGAATAATCCCGAAATTATTTTGGCTGATGAGCCGACAGGAAATTTGGATTCCAAAACTGGTGAAATTGTTTTAGAAACTTTTCGAAAATTGAATGAAAATTCTGGTCATACAATCATCTTAATTACTCATGACCATGGCGTCGCCTCGCACGCTGACCGTGTCATTGAGATTAAAGACGGTTTGATTATTAGCGATAAAAAAAATAACTAATATGCTTTTTACAGACTTACTAGATGAAACCAAATTTTCTTTGTCAGCCAATAAATCGCGCTCTTTTTTGACGATTTTGGGAATTGTGATTGGGATTGGTTCTGTGATCGCGATGATTTCTGTCGGTCAGGGAGCGACTTCTAATATTACTAGCAACATTGAATCACTGGGCACTAATTTATTAGTAGTGATGCCAGGTTCACAACGCGGTGGTGGCGGTAATGCGGTTCGCGGTGGCATGGGATCGGCCACAACTTTGACACTAGAAGATGAGGCGGCCATTAAGAGTGCTGTCAGTGGTATTAATAATATCGCGGCTACTGTCAGTTCGCGTAAGCAGGTGACGGCTAAAGGCACTAATACTAACACCAGTATCACTGGCGTAGAGACTAGTTATTTCCCAATCAAAACAGTGGAGGCACAGTTGGGAAGTCTATTTACAGCTAGTCAGACTAATTCACGCGTGGTAGTTTTAGGGCCAACAACTCGCGATGACTTATTTGGAGTTGATGCTAATCCAATCGGTCAGAAAATTAAAATTGGTTCGCAAGAATTTACTGTGGTTGGGGTGACTAAAGCCAAGGGTGGAACCGGTATGGGTAGCTCTGATGATTTGATTTACGTGCCGCTGGCAGTGGCCCAACAGTATTTTACAGGCAACAAAGCGGTTAGTAATATTAGTATTGAAGTGGCCAGTGCTGATCAAATGGCGCTCGTTCAGCAAACGGTTACTGATTTGTTATTGCAACGACACAAAATTACTGATGCCGCTAGCGCTGACTTTAGTATTATGAATCAGGCTGATATGTTAAGTACGATCTCTTCGGTTTCCGCGACTATGACTTGGCTCTTGGGAGCTATCGCTGGTATTTCATTATTGGTCGGTGGTATCGGTATTATGAATATGATGCTGACTACTGTCACGGAACGTACGAGAGAAATTGGATTACGGAAATCATTGGGGGCGAAGAATCATGATATTAGCAGTCAGTTTTTGGCGGAGTCGATTGCTTTGACGTTTATTGGCGGTATCATCGGTATTATCTTTGGCTATCTGGCGTCACTGATTATTAGTCGGTTGGGCAGTATGACGACAGTGGTTAGTATTAATTCGGTATTTTTAGCCGTGGGAATTTCGGCATTAATCGGTGTGGTGTTTGGCTATTATCCGGCTCGTCGTGCCGCCAAACTTAATCCGATTGATGCTTTAAGATATCAATAGTCTACTAGTTTTTTATCAATCGTAATCATGAGCTCGCGAAGGATCTCATCTCAGGGTAAGTAGTTAATAAAAGATAGCTAGCGTCAAGAAATTATTGTATTAATGATCACTTCTTAATTAAATATAAATATATAAAACTATGGAAAAGAAAATGAACAAGAATACCCTAATCGCAGGAGCGGTTGTTGTGGTGTTAGTAGTTGGAGGAGCAGCCTTTTTTGCTGGTTGGAAAGTCGGCCAAGGAACTAAGAGTAATTTTACTCGCGGAAATTTTAATGGTGCAACTGGAGTGCAAATGATGGGAAGAAACGGTGGCGCTCGTGTGATTGGCCAAGGCGGTAGATTGAATTTTATTGATGGCGAGGTTGTTTCTAAAACCGATCAGAATATGACCATGAAGCTAACCGATGGTGGTTCGAAGATTATCTTGCTTTCCAGTTCAACCGCAGTCACCAAATCGGCTAGCGGTTCAATTAATGATTTAACGCCAGGCGCCAAGTTAATGATTAATGGCGATACTAACGCTGATGGCAGTGTAACAGCTAGAACCATCCAATTAAGAGATGCTAATGCTGTTGTGCCAGCTCCTGGCGTGGCTCCCATTCGATAGTTGGCTACATTAAGTCAGTAATTAAGCGCGGATTTCCCTCAAATCCGCGCTTAATTTATTGGGACTGGACAAATTGCCAAAATTAGTGTAGAATATGATTAAATATGGTAGTAGTTAGCTAATTGATCATCTCCACAAGCCCTCTACTTTACATTTTATATATAGGTATATATAATTAGTTATATGCCACATGTGAAATGTAAATTATGCAGTAAAGAGTTCTATGTTAAGCCAAGCCACTTATTACTTGGTTATGGCAAATATTGCTCTATGGATTGTACACATGAATCGAGGAAGACTGGAAAATTTGTTAACTGTCATATTTGCGGAAAGACTACGTGGAAAACTCAAAAAGCGTTAAAAAACTCCAGGAGTAATAAGTTTTTTTGCGGAAAGTCATGTCAGACTAAATGGAGAAACGTCGAGTATTCCGGAGAAAATCATCATTTTTGGAAAGGCGGAGAAAATGCTTATCGGGGGATACTTATTAAAAGCGGGATAGAACCAAAATGCCAGAAATGCGGTAATAATGATGAGAGAGTGTTGGCCGTGCATCATTTGGATGTTAATAGAAAAAATAATAAAGCGGAAAATCTAATCTGGCTTTGTTACAATTGCCATCATTTGGTCCATTGTCATAAAGTTAAAATAAAGTAATGGTGGTCGTAGCTCAATTGGTTAGAGCACTCGGTTGTGGTCCGAGCGGTTGGGAGTTCAAGTCTCCTCGTCCACCCATGAAAAAATACTCCCTATTAGGGAGTATTTTTGTTTGTAAATAAAAAGAGGTTGATCAGCTTTTGATCAACCTCGTGACTAATGTTCGGTGCGCACTAACTATTAAATAACTCTCTGTTGTAAAACTTTTTGCCCGTCCTCACTGTCAACCCATGATGGAGCTAACAAAAAGCCAGTTTTGAAATTATCAGGCATTATATCGGACACAAGCGATAAAATCGGTTCCAATGTCTTAGATCGTAAAGATCTCCAGCTGCGCCAGTCACTTTCGTCCTCACCAACCTTGATGGTAGTCGCGTAACTTTCGACTTCGTCAATGTTGGTAATGCGACGGAGCGACTCTACTAGTCTCTCTTTGGTTCGTTCCCGCACGTAGCAGACCGACGGAAATCTCTCGGGCCTTTCGAATGGCAGGTACCAACAAATTTCAACTTCATGGCCATAATCCGAGCGGAATAATCGGTAACCATCACCACTCCCAAATTGTAGAGTAAAGCTCGTGACACTATCATTATGGCACTGTTTACCAGCTTCTTCCTTTACAATCTCACAGAGCTGTCCGGCCTTATACATCAGCTCTTTTTCGCTCAGATCTTGGGCGCGGCGATATATTTCATTGCCTGCATCGCACATACCCCATTGAGAAACATCAGCGAAGACCTTAAGGCCAGCTTTAATCGAGGGGTAAATCATCCTTACAGTAAACATGATATTCTGTTCCTTTTTTGGTTAGTTCGTAAAATGTACAGTAGATTAATCTTAGAAGAGAAATATACAATAATAAATGTTATCAAATATTTGTCAATTTGTCAAGACTGGTAGGTAATGTGTACATACATATGGCGGTTTTTCCAAAAGTATGGCAAAATCAGCTACTATGTGTACGAAACTACCTCAGGATGCTCTCGAAGAAAGGTTGAGATGGGTGCTTCCAATTATGAATAAGGAAATTAAGCTTAA
>CAISTG010000013.1 GCA_903888345.1 Candidatus Buchananbacteria bacterium
CAAAACAATTTTCCTTCATTTTTTAACGCCCGCCCGCCCGAATTTTTTTATAAGGTATTGAAAATTGTTTTGCTTTGCTGTCCCGCCTGATGCGGGACGGCGGAAACGCTTTGCTGAGATCGTCTGTCCACCTCTGGAGAGCACTTGCCTGTTTTTGACAGAGTTTTGGGAGAAATCTAATGCCTCGTATTTAATCTAGAGAATTCCCCGACCGCTTGGCGGCGGGGAGGATTCATTATTTAAACTTTTAATTTACAAAAAACCGCCGGCGTGAGTTAGCACACCGACGGATTTTTATATCCAACAGAATGACCGCCAACTCAGCCAATTTTGTTTTTTAAATTTGTTTTTTTTAATTCTTATTAATTTTGTCTCGCGTATTTTTCCCAAAATAGCCATTAGCTGGGCTGATTTTATTCGCTTTTTGAAATTTAATCAGGGCGTTTCTAGTTAAGGCGCCGAATTTAGTCGTTTCTTTGCCTGGTGAGCCAGCTCCTGATTTAGCCACAGTAAAGTCATGGGTATTGAGGAATTTCTGCAGTTCTTTGACATCATTATTGATATTGCCTGAGGTTAGGTTTTTCTTGAATAAAAATTTAGTTTGAGTAGAAACAACCGCCCCCTTCTTAATACCCCATTTATTGAATGTTTTTGGTTCAGAGATAATTTTTGTGTAATTTTTGAGTTCTGACGGAGAGGAAATCTTAGTATAGCCAAGAGGAGGAACCCAGCCGGAGGCGGTGGCGGTCGGAGTCGTTTCGGTCAAAGAGGCAATAGTGATTTCTGCGCGATTAATATAGGTATTGGCAAAGGTGACTTTGATATCATTCTTCTTGTCACCATCAAGATCAACCTCTCTGCTTTCACCTTTTTCAAGGATAATAGTCTGTGGTTTTGAGGAGATGATTAGAGTGACAATACCATTATATAAATCAAGGTCAGTGATTTGAAAGCTATGACCACCTGATTGCCAACCACTACCACTTTCCGGAGCGGAGAAGTTATTCAGATTAGTAATATAGGTTAAGACATTAATTCCATCAGAAGTTACGGCGCCAACACTAAGAGTGCCTCCAATAGCAGTAGCAATGACATCGCCAGTGCCTTGTCCCACGCCGATTGGCAACATAATTGGCGCACCACCGCTAACAGGCGGGGTAACGACTGGGGGTGTAACTATGGCAGTAATAAACGCTTTTAAAGTTGGATAGGCATTACTAATAATTGACCAAATAGTATCAAAATCCCAACCAAAGAAAGTATCTTGTGTTTGCATCTCTGCAGTCGTTTTGCCATAGCCAGTCTGGCCTTCGGTTTCACCATAACCTGTCTGTGTATCCCAATATGAATTAACGGGGTCAGGGGTTGGCATCGGCATCATCGACCAGGTTGAACCGATGAGTCCGCCAACACTAGTATTTCCTACAACCCTGCCAGTAGCATAACAATTAGTAATCAATCCGCCTATCATGAGACCGTTTCCGCCAACTAATCCGCCAACGATTGAATCACCGGTCACGGCACCAGTGGCGTAACAATCAGTAACTGAACCACCTGCTGGTATTAACCCAATTAGTCCACCAACGACTGAATCACCGGTCACGGCACTAGCGGCATAACAATTAGAGATTGAACCACCATACAACCCACCAGCCAAAGCGCCAACATAACTACCACCAGTGATAGTTCCACCATCAAGCCCTAAATTTTTTATTTCACCATATGAAGCCCCAAATAACCCAACAGAATCTCGTTCTGGACGATTAATAAATAGCCCGGTAATTTTATGGCCTTGACCGTCAAGAACTCCCACGAAATTATTACTCGTATCGCTAATCGGTTTGAAACCGCGAGGCGCGCCTGAGCCGATTAAATAGGAATAATCAACAATAATCATATC
>CAISTG010000014.1 GCA_903888345.1 Candidatus Buchananbacteria bacterium
CATGTAAAGAATACTGGGATCAATCAAAGATTCATCCCTAAACGCAGCGCACCCTGGAATGGCAAAGTGGAAAGAGCCAATCGTAGTGTTGACGACGAATACTATTTAAACCCCAACAAGCCATTCAAGAATTTAAGAGAATATGTTCATTGGTATAATCACGAGAGATATCACTTAGGTAAGGATATGAACGGATTAACCCCAATACAAAAATTTAATCAATATCTGTCATCGGTCGAATCAAAAGTGTCACCCTTGACTGTTAACTAAACAGACCAAAAAACACGCCCACCGAAGTGAACGTGTTTTTAAAATATAATCTACTTTTCTAAGTTTTTCTTTAAATATTGGCCAGTATAGCTTTCTTTAACTTTAGCCACATCATAAGGTGTACCTTCGGCCACTAAGTAACCGCCGAGATCGCCGCCCTCCGGACCTAAGTCAATAATCCAATCGGCCGACTTAATCACTTCTAGATTATGCTCAATGATCAAGACAGAATTATCTTTATCAGCTAAACGATTAAGTACCTGCAATAAGCGTTTGATATCATCAAAATGCAGACCAGTAGTTGGCTCATCTAAGATATACAAAGTTTTGCCAGTCGGCCGTCGTGATAACTCAGTGGCCAACTTAACACGTTGGGCTTCACCGCCAGAAAGTGTCGTAGCCGATTGTCCTAGCTTCAGATAACCCAGACCAACTTGTTCTAAAATATCCAACTTATCAACAATTTGCGATTGACCTTCAAAAAATTTCTTAGCATCGGAAACTGATAAATCTAATACGTCCGCGATATTTTTGCTCTTATAATAAATTTCTAAGGCCTCGCGATTATAGCGCTGGCCATGACATTCTTCGCACTCGACATAAACATCAGGCAAAAATTGCATTTCAATTTTAACCATACCATCACCGCCACAAGTTTCGCAACGTCCACCACCCTTAACATTGAAAGAGAAATGACCTTGCTTAAAGCCCCGCAACTTCGCTTCTGGTAATTCTGAAAATAAATCGCGAATGTAAGTGAAAACGCCGGTATAGGTTGCCGGATTAGAACGCGGCGTACGGCCGATTGGCGATTGGTCGATGTCAATAACCTTATCCAAATTTTCTAAACCTTTAATTTCTTTATGATTGCCCGGTAAATCTTTAGTGCGATAGAACTTGGCCGACAAAGCCTTGGCTAAAATTTCATTCATCAAGGTTGACTTACCCGAACCAGAAACGCCAGTGATTACTACTAATTTTCCCAACGGAATTTTAACATTAATGTTTTTCAAATTGAACTCTTTGGCGCCAATAATTTCAATAAACTTACCATTACCATCGCGCAAGTTGCTGCGAGCTTCAATTTTTTTGGTGCCAGATAAGTATTGTCCGGTAATCGATTTTTTATTTTTTTTCACATCAGCCACTTCACCCTCAGCGACGATTTCGCCGCCAAAGCTACCGGCGCCCGGACCAACATCAATCAACCAATCAGCCGCTTCCATAATTTGTTCATCATGCTCAACCACAATTACAGAATTACCCTTATCACGCAAAGCAACTAAGGTATTAATTAATTTTTCAGTATTGCGAGGATGTAAACCAATTGAAGGTTCATCCAAAACATAAGTCACTGACTCTAAGCCAGAACCGATTTGGGTAGCTAAACGAATACGTTGCGCTTCACCGCCAGCTAAAGTATTAGCAGCGCGCGATAAAGCTAAATATCCTAAGCCCACATTTTCCAAGTAAGCTACTTTTTTGCCGATTTCTCGTAGTACTTGCTTGGCAATCTTGCCCTCTTTCTTGTCGCTCCATTTTTTGGCCCAGCCATCAATTAATTCTTGTAAACCATCAATCGAAATGGCGGTTGTTTGGGCAATATTTAAACCATCAATTTTCACCGCTAAGCTTTCTGGTCGCAGTCGTGTTCCCTTACACACCTGGCAAGTCGAAACGCGCATATAATCTTCAAGCGTCTTCTGCAAATATTCCGATTTAGTATCATTATATTTATCATCCAAAAATTTAAGCACACCATCAAAGGCCATGGACTTGCCCTCAATTTGATAACTTTGATCATCGCCATCAAAAATTAAATCAATAATCTTAGCCGGCAAATCAGCCACCGGAACATTTAAAGAAAACTTATATTTCTTGGCGACCTCTTCTAATAATTTCATATTAGAATTCTGGCTGGCAAAATTTCGAGACCAAGGCTTAATCGCGCCTTCTGCCAAGGTTAAGCGGCGATTAGGAATAATCAAATCACGATCAGGATTCAGTTTAACGCCTAAACCGCGGCAAGCCGGACAAGCACCAAAAGGCGAATTAAAAGAAAAGGTTCGTGGCTCAATTTCATTAATAGAAATGCCACAGTTACGGCAAACATAATACAAATTGAAATTCAATTCTTGGTTATCGGTCAAAATGACATTGGTAAAACCATTAGACAAATCGAGTGCCAAGAGAACAGTTTTCTGTAATCGCTCATATGAGACATCCTTAACTTCCAACTTTTTAATTTCTGCAGTAATTGGCAGATCGTCAATTTGTACCTCAATCGTGTGCGCCAAATCTTTATCCAAAACTAACTTACCACCAGAAATTTCCGAAGCGGAATAAAAACTACCATCAATCCGAAAAATTTCGTAATTGACACGCAATAAGTTTTCGATAATTTTAGTATGCGCTCCTTTTTTATTAAAAATAACCGGTGCCAAAATCTTAACCCGTTCTCCTACTGGCAACTTGGCAATCTGTTCGATAATTTGTTGTGGTGTTTGGCGTGCTAAAACTTCGCCGCACTTATGACAATGCACGACACCAACTTTAGCATAGAGTAAACGTAAGTAATCATAAATTTCGGTAATCGTGCCAACAGTTGAACGCGGATTAACAGAAATATTTTTTTGATCAATGGCAATAGTCGGTGACAAACCTTCAATCGCATCAACATCAGGCTTATCCATTAGATCCAAGAATTGCTTAGCATAAGAAGACAGCGACTCGGCATAGCGACGTTGACCTTCAGCATAAATAGTGTCAAAGGCGAGCGATGACTTTCCGGAGCCAGATAAACCAGTGATTACCACCAATTTATCCTTAGGAATTTCGACGGAAATATTCTTTAAATTGTTCACTCGAGCACCAGAGACCTTGATGGAGCGCGAGCAAGAAGGGTTAATTTTAGCCGACTTTGGCATAGGTATCTATTTATGAATGTAACAGCCATAAGCATATCATACTTCTGTCAAGGGGTCAAGAAGAACGCCAGGACTTGGCAAAACCCCCAAGATCGGCACTGATCTTGGGGGCTATTTTAGAATATATTGATTACATTAATCCGAATTCATTTATATTATTATCACACAATTCTTGCCATTTTTTTAACTCGCCTTCCGCTCCCGGCTTAAATAAATGCTTAAAGCGTTTTTGTAATTTCAAGAAATTCTCAATGGGTTCTTTTTTATTTACTTTCATTTTTCCCGTTAACTGCCCATCGATATATTCAACAATTGGGTAATAGCCGGTTTGTACCGCCAACTTGGCAATCGTCATCGTATCTTTAGGTTCGCTACCCCAACCGGGGACACAAGGCACATATACTTGGAGGTACTTAGGACCCTTCACTGTTAATGACTTTTTTATCTTGTTAATAAAATCAATCGGATAGCCTACGCTCGCTGTCGCCACATACGGCACGTGGTGCGCCAGTGCGATCTTAATCATATCTTTTTTGCGGGTCGGATTGCCAAAAGAATTTTTCCCTGCTGGCGCCGTCGTGGTGAAAGCGTCGAGCGGCGTTGAACCAGAAGTTTGATAACCAGTATTCTGATAGGCTTCATTATCATAGCAAACATATAAGACATTATCGCCACGCTCCCACATACCAGAAAGATGAACAATGCCAATATCAAAAGTCGCGCCATCACCGCCAACCGCCACCACATTAATATCTTCTTTGCCCTGCTTTTTAAGAGCGGCGGCAATACCGGTCGCCAAACAGGCGGGGTTTTCAAAAAGTGAATGAATCCAAGGTAACTTAAAACTGGTCATGGGGTATTGCGTCGTGGTAACTTCACTACAACCAGTCGCATTGGCCATAATACTATTGGGACCAATTGCATCAGTTAATAATCTTGCAGCCACAATCATGCCGCAACCAGCGCATGCGGAGTGCCCGGGATTTAATTGATGAGATAAGGGAGCTTTGTATGTTTTAGTTTCCATAAATTTATTTACCGACAAAAATTGTCTGCTCGTTAGTTTTTTTAGCTGTAACAATTGTCTGCTTAATCATTTCTTTCGTGATGTCGCGCCCACCCAGACCCATAATAGCGCCAACAATCTTGGCTTTCGATTGGCCATAAAAGCTGCGACGAATCTCACCCGACAAAATACCTTCTTCGCCCAAGGAAACTGATTTATCAATTACTAGAATCTGCTTTTTACTGCCGATTAATTTTAATAATTCTTCGGCGGGAAATGGTCTTAAGCTACTGATCTTAACCACGCCAACTTTTTTGCCGACTTTATTCAATTCATCAACCGCCTCCTTAATGGTTCCCAGCACCGAGCCCATCGCCACCACCACCGTGTCGGCATCCTTAGCACCATAATATTCAACCAGCGATAATTTTCTTCCAAAAATTTTCTTAAAATCCAGCATTTCACGAGCCATGACTTTTTTGCTGGCGCGCAAATCGTCATGCAACTCCTGTCTGATTTCCATATACTGCCCCGGAGTTACGAACGCCCCAAACGTAAGCGGATTTTTAACATCTAACTTTTCGGTTGCTTTAAAGGCCGGTAAATACTTTTTAATCAATTTAGCTTCTGCAATATCAACTTGTTCCACCGTATGCGTCAAAACAAAACCATCTAAATTTACCACCACCGGAATTAAGCATTTTTCGGCAATTTTATAGGCTAAAATATGCAAATCGCAAGTTTCTTGATTATCTTCACCATAGAGCATAATCCAACCGGCATCACGCATCGTCACCGCGTCTTGCTGGTCATTCCAAATATTAATTGGACCGGAAATTGCGCGATTAGCATCAGTCATCACGATTGGCAAACGCATACCAGCAGCATTAAATAATACTTCAGTCATTAATAATAGTCCTTGTGAGGAAGTCGCGGTATAAGTGCGAGCGCCAGTTGCAGCCGCACCAATCAAAACCGACATCGCCGCGAATTCACTTTCAGTTCTAATATACTCGTAATCAGCTTCGCCATCAGCCTTCAGTTTAGCCAAGTCTTCGACTATGTGCGTTTGCGGCGTAATTGGATACGCCGAAATTACATCGATACCGATATTTCTAACTGTCTCCGCGATTGCTCGCGAACCTTCTAATATTTTTTTCATATTATCTTGAAATTACAAATTACTTATTTGCCTCCATAACGTCTTTCTTTCCCTTATCTGATTGTTTTTTTAGAATAATTTTATTTAAAATCTCGTCTGGTCGAAGCTGATATTTTTCCCTAAAATCTTTTATTTTTTTCAACTCTACCTCGCTATCACGACTGCCAATAGCTGACAAATCAGCAAATGCTGATGATCCAATACCATCTAAAAGTGACTTCAAGTCCTTAATTTCTCCATTAAAATATATTTTGAAGAATTCTTCTTCTACGTCTTTCATGTCACGAAATTTTTCTGGCTGTCTACTTTTTATCTCTTCACACAAATCAAGAAATAAAGTAGTCAACCAGCCATAAGTTCTCATCAAAAATTTAGGAAATTTCTTATTATTGTCATTGCCATTAGCATCCCATTCCTCAACCTCATTTTTAAACCTATCATTATTTCTCACGACGTCTAAATAGAAATACCTCGTTAATTCTTGAGTTATCGCCTCATTCAAACCATTAAAATGATGGACTTGGATTGCTTCAGCTTGCTTCTCTAAACTATTCGAACCATGTGCAATATACACTCCGGAACGATACATCTTTTGCATTTTTAACGAACCATCAGTTGTTTTAAATCGGTATTTACTCATACCCAGCATATGGAAGGCTTCATGGGCCAATATTAAGGCAACTTCCAATTTATTGTCCGATCGAAATTCCGACTCACCGCTGACAATTCCCAACATGCTAGCTGACATTGTAAATCCACTGGAAATTTTTTGTTTTAACTCGGCAATAATTTCATCTTCTCCCACATGAACATGTTCTGGTTGGTACTTAAAAGCTTCGATATTGAATCTTTTGGCGATTTTTTCAGCTTCAATAAAAATCCATTCCAGTAATTCATTTTCCTCTGCAGTCTTCTCCAAAAAACCTTCATTTTTCTCCAGGGCACTCATATACCCAGCACGATAAACGTCGAGTGTTTGACTTTTAACTTCATCAGCTTCACCTTGGCCCTCAATAAAATATCTTTGATTGCGTTTTCCTTCCATAAAATTATTTTTTTTCTTCACGCATGGTTATCGCTTTAACGGGACAGACTTCAGCGCAGATTCCGCAACCCTTACAATAATCTAAGTCCTTTTCATAAAAGAATTTCCCTTTCGAGTTTTGTTCTCCAGTTTTAAAACAGATTCCTTCGGGACAAGCCAATTCACATTGACCACAACCGATACATTTCTCATGATCGATTTCCGGATAGTGACTTTCGCGCCAATTACCGGTTTTGACCAAACTAGTCGTGCCCGGTTTTGCGGTTAATAATATCTTCATAATAAATAAACTTAGTTCTGATTGATTATTTCAAATCCCCTCTTGGCCGCCAAAATATTCTTTTTGGCGATGTCACCCTCAAATCGCTCCTTGATTGCCTTTTCAATGGCGGACAATTTAATTAAACCAGAAAGTCCAGCAAAGGCACCCAAAAAAATAGTGTTAATGATAGGCTTGCCGATCACTTCCAGCGCTAAGCCAGAAGCATTAATTGCTTTAACTCGTACCCCCTGAGGTACCTTAAGATTATCCAGAGGCTTCGAGGAATTTATTAAGACAACTGAACCCTTTTTTAAATCGCCAAGGATCTTGGGGTCAGTCAATAACGTCACATCCTGGACAATAACATAATCAGGATTATAAACTTGACTACGTAAACGAATAAATTTGTTATCAATTCTCGTATAAGCGGTAACTGGCGCGCCACGACGCTCAACACCAAAGTTCGGAAAGGCCTGGGCTTGCTGGCCCGAATAATAAGCGGCTTCAGCCAATAACTCGGCTAATGTTACCGATCCCTGTCCACCACGTCCGTGTACTCTTATTTCAATCATATTCACCCTGTTAAATAAGATTTGAATTATATATTCTAATCTTACTGGATTAATTATTTATTTAATTCTTTCGCTTTCTTAATAATCTGCTCCCAATTATCTTGAGTCACCGCACCTTCTAACTTGGTGCCATTTACAAAAAAAGTCGGTGTCCCTTGGACGCCCAAATCAAGCGCGTCGGACATATCAGCCAGAACCATATCACGATATTTTTCGGAATCAACGCAGGTCTGTAACTTGGTCCAATTTACGCCCGCGCTCAACACCACTTTTTTGAAATCATCAGAATTAGCTATTTGACCCTGATTCATAAACAACTTATCATGCACCTGCCAAAATTTTCCCTGTTCATTTGCACACAAACCGACCTGCGCCATCATGGCCGAGTTATCACTCTTCACCGGATAATTACGATAAATAAATAAAACATCCTTAGCAAACTTATTGGTGATAGTACGGAAAATCGGAAACTCCTCCAAACAAATTGGGCATTCAAAGTCCCCAAATTCGACAACAACAATGCTAGAGGAAACATTACCTAAATGCGGCCGATCCATTTTTTCGGCCAACTGCCGTGTTTGATTTTTAGTCGGATCACTGCTCGTCATAGCCGTTCCAGTAGCTACTGAGGATGAAGCCACAAACTGCCCCTTTAATTGCTCGAGTAAAGTATTATCCAGGATTCCATTAGACTGCTGTGTTGGCCCCAAAATATCCTTAATTTGCTGATTACGCAACTTAATCTCACCGTAAACAGCAAAGGCGAAACTACCACCGATGCTCAATAAAATAACAGCCGCCACCAACCACAACCAACCGCGGTTGCGGGGTTTTAATTTAGCATTAGTCGAGAGACTATTGGAAAAATTATCAGTAATCATGGTTTTATGGACATTAAAATTCTTCTACTATTATAGCATTATATTGCCCCCCACTTCAATTCAAGCACTACAAATAAAAAACCCCGATTATTTCGGGGTTTTAGTGAACCTTAGGTTGGTAACATAATTAAAGGCCACGGCAAGTAATACCACCACCAATAAATAAACGATAGTGCCCCAAGCAGGTGGCAAAAATTGATAAAAAATACCATAACGACCCAGGATAGGCCAATGCAACAAGTATATTTCAAAGGAATACACGCCAATTAATTCCAATAAGCGAAATTTTGTTTTCTTAATAATAAAAACAGCTAGCAAACAAAACATTACTAATAACGATAGTGATTGTTCAGGCCACCAACCTCGCCCCACGCCAGAATAATAAGCAAAATATGCGGCCACAACAATTAATATTGTGCTCAAGCCAAGGCGCCAAATCGGTGCCAAATTTTTTATCCAACCGAAAAATACAACTAATGGTTTTTGATTTTCTGTTTTCTTCAGCCAAACCTTAATTTTCTTAGCTACTAACCACAACCAACATTTTTTTCGACGACCACATAACTTACAAACTTCCACGGGAGAGACAATTAATGCCGCCAACAAAACACCTAAAGGAAAAGCTAAAAAATGGAGCTGGTAATATTTAGAAATTTGAACAGACACTGGCAGGCCAGGCAAAAATACCAAACAACTGACCACAAACATAGCAATAGTGGAGATGATTGGATGTCTTGAGCGGAAAACTAAAGGAAAAAGAATATAATACAACAACAATAGAGTTAAAAACCATAAGGGAGAATTAATCGACTGCCACAGATCGGCTCGTGGAAAATACCCTACAATGGCCGATAAGACTTCTGTGGTTGAATAAAATCTTCCCAAAATAAAAGCATCGCCGATTAAAAAAATTACCAGCGACAACCACAGGGGCCAATAAATTTTCGGCAATCTTTTCCGATAAAATTCAAAAATTTTCTTGGGTTGATAAATAGCTGAAGCAGCCAAGCCGTAACCAGAGAGAAAGAAAAATAGATCAACAGCAATGCCACCCCAAATACCAATCGGAAATAAAAATTGCGTATCATAAAAACGGCCATACGTTAGGTGCGCAAAAATTACACCTAAAATTGCCAAACCACGTAATTCATTTGAAGTCTCTTTGGGCAATAAGTCATTAGTATTTTTTCGCGTAATGGAAACAAAAATCACTAACGCTAAAATCACAATGAAGGTCGCTGATTGAGCTGCCCAATAATTATTTAAAATATCCATAAATCAAATTAGCCCAGAGAGTATAGCCACTATCTGAGGGATGAAAACGATCAATTGAATACAGCCGGGGATCGGCGCGTAATGGCTTTTCAGAAGCAGTATATAAATCAATTAAATTTACATTTGTTTCTTGAGATACTTCATCAATAACTGTGTTATACTGACGTAATTGTGCTTTAAAATATACATCGTAAGGCGGGAAAACCAAATCAGTTGCACCTAAATATGGAATGTTTATCAAATAAATGTCGGCCTTGGTGGTCTGCTTAATGGCGTTAACAACCGTCAATAAATTAGTTTTAAAAACGTCTAGAGGCACAAAATTATGAACATCATTAGTGCCGATAAAAATAGTTACAAGCTGAGGATCATACTGACTTAAATCTAAGATACTTTTAGTAACCAAACTCAAACTAGTAGCACCGGGCATGCCTAAATTCTTAACACTTACTTGCGCACCATTTTGAGCAGTCAACTTTTCTGCTAACAGAGCTGGCAAAGAAGAGGAAACTGAAGACGCTCCGACCCCAGCGGTCAGTGAATCACCAATAGCGACATAAGTAATCGGTGCCCCTTTTTCTAATAGTGGTTTTTCGGTCATATAGGTAGTTTCAATTGGCGCCTTGGTCAATTCAAAGCGTGAATAAATATAAGCATAGGCACGATTAAGATAAATACCAATAATCGCTACTATAATAATTATGACAATAATGATTAGTTTTGACCGTTTCATGAATTTAGTTTAGCAGATTAGCCAATAAATAAAAAGAGTCGCGCCAATTATGACACGACCCACTAACTATACAAAAATATGTAACAATCAACGGAAAGAACTCGCCTATTACTTGGCCGGAACCAAGGACAATTCCTTAATCTTTTCGAGAGCAACTAGCTTTAAGACTTTAGCACCATCATTAGCGTTTGGTCCATTATACTTATTATAGATCTTACTCCACCCTTGAATGGTCGTAATCAAAGCTACCAGTCGATCAAGCACCGACTGCATAGCTTCGGCCCGCCGCGGCTCGTTAAAAGCAAAATAGGCGGCGATGTAGGCTTTCGATAATTCCTCGACAGTTTGAGCTTGCTTGATTTTTCTTTCCGCTAAAACCATATCAATCTCTGAACCTTCGCGCACACCCATTCCGTTATTACCTAATTCATTAAAAGAAGCCTCGACCGTTCGGATCTTATCTAAGACCTCTAATCGTGAAGGATCATTACTGGGCAACTTTTCTTTTACTCGTAAATACCAATAAACACTACGCAGATCGTAAAGACTAGTGGCTAATTCCACCATTTTCTTTAGTGCTAAAGTTCGAAACTTTTCACCCCAGCCCATCTTTACAATTCTTTCGGATGAGGCATTACTATATACACGGTCCCATTCTGCAACCGTCGTAGCTAAGTCGATTATCCCTTGCATGGACTTCTCCCACCACTTCCGATATTGCGGATTATCAACCATTGTTCGATTACAGCAACTAGACCAGTCAGACAAATCCTTGGCAGCAGAGATCATCCTGTTTATAACTATCGATTCCATCACACTAGGCTCCTCTACCTCTGAAGAAATGCCATGACGGAAATCATACCATTGCTTAAAAGTTGCCTTGACTGTCCGCAGTTTTTCAATAATCATTTTTTCGGAATCACTATCACGTGGCGCCTTGTAATATGCAACCTGAAGCTGTTCGAAGGTTTTAGCATTCTCTGCCAACTGCCTGCCAGCATACTGATTCAACTCTGTACCAATTAACCTATCATCGGCCGTGACGCCGTAAACAAAAATCATCTTTCCTATTCGCTCCAAGACCCTCAAACTAACTTCGACTGAACACGTAAACGTCTTCACGCGACTTAATGCTGCTTGCCGTATCGACAATGGATACGATCGGCCCAAACAAACATCAACACAAGTCCAAAATGGCAATTGCGCAAACGTCTCCTCAGTTAATTGATCCTGACTGATAATAATTGCGGCTTCAAGACCAATCTGATCTTCAAGCTCCATAAATTCTTTGGACGTCATTGCTATTCTCCTTAGGTTGGTTGCATATATTTTTTAAAAGTACTGGCCATCAAATATTTAACTTGATTGACTAATCTATCACGATGCATCGATTTTGTCAATGATAATTTATTTTATAAAAATAAAAGCCCGCGACTAGAATGGCGGCGAGCTACAAAACTCAAAGGTACTGAAATATTCCTTCCAAACTAGCAATACTGCCAGCACTAAAATTAACACGATCCAAGTGGATTGCTTGCATACCGACACTCCGCGGCGCTTGGACGTCCTTCGGAAAGAGATCGCCAGTCATCAAAATTTCCCACGGCTTTAAACCCAGCGACTTGATCATCGACTGAAAAATCAGCGGGTCCGGCTTAATCAGACCGATGTCGCAAGAAAATATCATCGCCTCCATGTACTGATCTAAACCTAAATCAAAGACCGGCTTTTTATAGGCGGTTCCCAAATTAGAGATCATACCCAGTCTTAGGCCTTGCTTTCTCAGTCGACGCAAGACACTGATAGTCTCCGGATAACAAATCGCCGAGGCCAATTCAGCTGCCAGCGCCCGACCTAAAGTTTCAAAATCGGCAGTGCCCTCCGGTTTCACTCGGGCGGCCAAAGCCTTCAGTGACTCAAAATTCTCAACTCTGGTCAACTTACGAGCTGCGATTCGTTCAGCCTCATCCAATCCAAGCTGCTTAAACATATTACTGTAAGCGTGATTCTGCTCGCGACAGTAAATTAACGTCTGATACAAATCAAATACTACTGCCTTGATTGCCATAGAGTCTCTCCTGTGGTTGCTACTGTTAAGGTTAAAAAGAACTTGGATTAAACACTATACCATAAATAATAATTAAGTCAAGCAAGTGTACAGTTAACATCAAAGGGTGACATTTTGGTAAGATAAGGGTGACACTGTTAACTCACCTAAACTTAGCAAAATATATGCCAGGATCAAAGCTTAGCGCCCCTCAAGAAATAAGGTTCAGATGGTATCGCCAGGTCGAAAAGTATGGAAAAACAGTTGATGAGGTCTGTAATATATTTGGCATGTCCAGAAAGACATATTACAAATGGTATAACAAAGATCATGGCTATGGCTCTAATAGGC
>CAISTG010000015.1 GCA_903888345.1 Candidatus Buchananbacteria bacterium
AGCCTTTTTAAGTTTCTCAACCAAACGCTCTTGTTCCTTCGTGTATATTGATTTATCCATATTTTTATATTATTAACATATATATAGCTTAATAATATATTCCATAATGTAATATGCCAAATTGGAATAGACGCCGAAGATCTTAGTTTTTAAATCAGTAAGAGGCAAAAAATATTTAATAATTAATATATGGCCTATTTCACTAGTCATCAATGTCATAGTCCTCCTTAGTAATCTCCCACCCGAAATAAGCCAAAGCTTTGCAAAAGCTATCATCGGATCCATTAACTTCTATTTCCCGGGGCCCTAATTTTTTAAAAACCCTTAGACTGCTACCCTCTGTAGGTGGTATAGTGCGAAATTTTACTGAATCGCCCATGTAATATACTGGTTCAACCGCCATTCTCTTCATTATATTACCTTCACTTTTCCATTCAACTTCTTTTGCAACTTTTTGATATTTTTGAAAAGCATCCCACGCTTCTTTTGTGTATTGCTCCGGAGTTTTGCCTTCGGTTGAGATCATTAATATTAACTTTTTTGTCATATATTTTTTGGTTATTAATTATTGATAAAGGGTTTCATATTTCACTGCAGTCATCAGACTGCATGCGAGTCCAATAATCGAGAGAATTGCCGTCACTGCTATTATTATAATTAGTTTAATTTTTTGATCTAGCGTCATTTTTTTGTCTGTCTCAATTTGATTCTGATTTAGTAATCTTGCTCGTGCCTGGGCCTCCCCGATTTCCCAGGGGTTGCCGTTTTTTGTTTGGTTGGTGTTCATAATTTTTGAATTAGTTAATAATAATTGCCCCAATTGGAGAATTATATTAACTAAATCGACCTTATTCCCCTTTGGAGCTGGGAAAGCAACAAACAAAAAAAGCGGCTAAGAGATTTCATCAAAAGATATTGCTATCTCTTAGATTGAAATCTCCCAACCGCCTTGATCCGCACGCGCGAATAAAAGTGTTAGTTCCTTAACTTGTTTGGTCACCAGCAGATTTCCCTGGCTTCCTACCCAACGAAGGGAAAGGTAAGGTGGCACATAACTTGTGCCGTAGTTCGTTTTGTCAACTTTCTATAATCATTATAGCATATCTGTAGGGAAAGTCAAGCTTTATTGGCGATTATGCATATTTTAGAGAATTGAAATCATTTATCAATTGGCTTGCTTGTATTATTTCTGATAAATATTTATAATACAAATATCAAGACGAAAGGCGTTCCGAACGGTTAATTACCTAAGGCAACCTTTCACTAAAACTAAAAGGGATCCAAACGGTTAATTGCCTAAGAATCCCTTTTTTTATTTATATTCTGACCAATTGAAATTCTCGACAAACAATACTACCATATACCAATATTAATCCCAAAATTCACTATGTCCAAAGTTTACTTTTCTAAAAATCTGAACACAATAATTGAACAACTTGACTATTCCCAACTGGGACAGAAAGTTGGCATTAAGGTGCATTTTGGCGAGTCAGGGTGCAATACTCATCTTGACCCAGAGAATGCCCGTGCTATTTATGACAAACTCGTTGGTTTGGGCAAGCAACCGGCGCTGGTTGAATGTAATGTCTTATACAAAGGCAGTCGCACCAATTCTACTGACCACATCAAAACCGCCCGTGCGCATGGCTTTACGGATATGGATATTGATATTCTCGACGGCGAGGATGGGAGCGAATATCTTGAGGTTAATGGTTGCAAAATCGGCAAGGGATTGGAGAAATATGATTCGTTAATCGTTTTGACACACTTCAAGGGTCACGCGGCCACCGGTTTTGGCGGAGCACTCAAGAACGTCGGCATGGGACTCGGCAGTCGCGCTGGAAAGCTATTCATGCATTCCAATATCAAACCATCAATCGATCAAGAAAAATGCATCGGTTGCGGGCTTTGTGCCTCGCATTGCAACGCCGGCGCCATCACTATCACTAACGGCAAAGCGCAAATCGATCAAAGTATCTGCGAGGGCTGTGCCATCTGTATTTCCTTTTGCAATCCTCACGCCGTCGTCGTGCCTTGGGCCGGCCGTACCGCCGAAGACCTGCAAGAACGAATCGCACAATATTCCCAAGCGGTACTCACCACCTACCCACAAGTTTTATACATCAACGTTTTGGAAAAGATTACCGAGCACTGTGATTGTATGGGAATCAAGCAAGAACCAATGATGCCCGACGTCGGTTTTTTGTATTCTGCTGACATTGTCGCGATTGACCAGGCCAGCGTTGACTTGGCCAACAAATATTCCGACCATAAATTTGATCAAATCAATGGAACCAGCAACATCAAGCAAATTGAATTGGCCAAGGGGTTGGGCTTGGGTAGTGATGAATATGAATTGGTGGAGTTGTAACAGGTATAACTCTCCCCTGCCCTCCCTTTCAAAAATGGAGAGAGAAATGCGAAAAGATGCGCGAGAGACGCATCTTTTTTGTTTTTCATATTTGATTTATTTTAGCTAATTTTAGATGTTTATAAATTAGTTATCCACAACATCCCTTGTCATTTTAAAATTTTGTGTTATAATAAAGCTACAAAGACCTGTATTCTGAACTGTCACCGGACGGTGGCGTGACTGGGACAACCAGCATAGGAACGTGGTCGGAAGCAACCTCGCAAGAGGTTGTTTTTTGTTATTTAAAATCCCAAGAATCTTTGAATACGACCATAAAATTTTAAATCGAATACATGCGGATGGTATTCATATTCAGACAATCAATACTTGAATTAATTAATAAATGATATAATCCTAAATCATCAGTAATTACAGGTAATTCTTTTTTTATGGCTAGATCCAAAATAGACATATCCGTAAACCCAAATTTAGGAAAATGATCAATTTGCATTAAATCATTTTTGGGAGAAAAATATTCCTCTGTGCTCGTTATTATTCTTACAACCTCAAGCAAGTATTGTGAAAAATTATCATCTTTCTTGTCTCTATTTTTTTCATCCTTAAAACTCAAATTTGATAATTCAGAAAGAATTTGTGGGGTGATATAGATTACCTGAAATTTACTCAATAATTTAGCAATGGCCTCAAAGTCATCCTTTGAATACTGCTTGTTATTTACTCTTGAGATCTTTTCAAGATAACAAAGATCATAAAAACCCGCCACATATAGAATTAATATGTTTGTATCGACAATTATGCCTTTTGATTTATACTTTTGTAAGATTATAGCAATATAATCCATCTTAAACTTTTCTTATTTTCATTGACATAACTTTTCCGTCATGTGCATTAATTTCAAATATTTTGTAAACAACTTCTGCCTTACCATAAATGGAGGCCAATGTATCTGCTACGTTCCTTCTAAGGCCAAGTGTAATTAACCAATTATTGCCATTTTCAGATAATTCAACTTCCTCAACCGAGGGTTGATTATAATCTCCGGTGACTTCCCTATAGTACTCAATCGCCAGTTTAGCAGCATCCTGCGCTGTAATAATTTTTTTCTTTACTAATGGTATTGCCTGTTTTCGGTCATTAGACGGCAATAATCTTTTTAATCGCTGATCGGACATAGAATTTTATTATAATTAATTAAAAATTATACCAAAGTTGTTGATTTTGACATTTATCTGTCATACACCATATATCATGAGCTATATGAAAAGCTACCTTTACTGACTCCACTTTGTTTGTAAATGGACCAATACAAATATCATTAATTTGATTATCTCCTCTCTTAAGAACAAAATCAACTATATAGGCATTGGGAATTTTATTATCAGGATTACTAGTTAAAAAATAATTTTTTGTTAAAATACTTAGATCACTAATTGAATAACCAGTTTTTAATAAATATTTATTATTAACAATTTCTTCAATTTCATTTATTTCATTTGGACAATAATTTATCATAAATTTCATTCAAACTTTTAATATAATTTTTATAAGACTTTTTTTGATTTACCAAGCTTTTAATTTTAACTTTATAAATACATTATAACAACTATATTTTACCGCTTTTTAACCTTTAAAGTCAATCTATAAACTAACGAATTATTGTCTAAGTAGCGCTAAATTTGACAGGTGAACAAGTGTTCACTATAATTAAGTTATACGAATTAATTTAACCTGGATTCCCGCCCCTGCCTACTGGCAGGCAGGTTCGCGGGAATGACGTACCAATATGCCAAAAAACTACTCTCGCCTACTCTCCAAATTTTATAACGATCATAAACGGTTGCCGAGCTATCGCGAGTTTATGACGGCCGCGGGACTTAAGTCTACTAATGCGGTTCATAAGATCTTTGCCAAACTTATTGAATCGGGATTAATTAGCCGCGACCGTGAGGGCAAGATCATTCCGGGTCGCAAGTTGCGCGGGGAGACGCCGATCTTGGGTACGGTTGGCGCGGGCTTCCCTTCTCCCGCCGAGGAGGAGCTGATTGATACTATTGGCCTGGACGATTACCTCATCCAGCGTAAAGAAGCGACTTACATCTTGCAAGTTTCGGGCGACTCCATGATTGATGCGGGCATTGTGACTGGTGACTTAGCGCTCGTGGAACGTGGGCCAGAACCGCATGATGGTGATATCGTCATTGCTGAAGTCGACAAAAAATGGACACTCAAATATTTCCGTAAAAAGGCTGGCCAAGTCTATTTGCAAGCGGCTAACAAAAATTATCCCGACTTCTATCCGACTGAGGAACTACGCGTTGCCGCGGTAGTGCGGGCGATTATTCGGAAGTACAAATAAACTGCTCGAGATTTTGGCATGGGATCCTTCGCAAGCTCAGGATGACGTTCCATATAGGATATCTTATTATTTGATGACGTAAATTATGTTCAACAGACCATTAGCTATCAACTCCTATCCGCGGGCTATTCTCCATATTGATGGGGATGCTTTTTTTGCCTCCTGCGAGCAATCGCGTGACCCCGCCTTGCGCGGTATTCCGGTCATTACCGGCAAAGAGCGCGGGATTGCCTCTTCGATGAGCTACGAGGCCAAGGCGCGCGGTGTGACGCGCGGTATGAGACTTTACGAGATCAAGCGTCTCTGCCCGGACGCCGTTATTCTGCCCTCGGATTATGAAACTTACAGTCTACTGTCTAAACGCTTTTATGATATCGTCCGCCGCTACACTTCTGATGTTGAGGAATATGGCATTGACGAGTGTTTTGCCGACATCACTGGTTTGCGGCGACCACTGCACATGTCCTATCCGCAAATCGCCCAAACTATCAAAGACGCGGTTGATCGCGAACTTGGTTTTACCTTTTCGGTCGGCTTAGCGCCTAACAAATTAATTGCTAAGGTTGGCTCTAAGTGGAAAAAGCCTTCTGGTCTGACTTCCATTCCTGCGCATTCTATTCATGCTTACTTAGATAAGTTACCCGTCGAAAAGCTGTGGGGCGTCGGACCGCAAACTGCCGCTTACTTAAATAAATTCGGCATCCGCACTGGACTAGACTACGCCATTAAAACTGAGAGCTGGGTACGCTCGCATCTCACTAAGCCGCATTATGAAATCTGGCAAGAACTCAACGGCAAATGCGTCATAGAGCTGAATCTGGAAGAAAAAACTTCCTACGCCTCGATCCAAAAAGTCAAAACTTTTACTCCGCCCAGCAGCGACCGCGCCTTTGTCTTTTCGCAACTATCTAAAAATATTGAAAACGCTTGCCTCAAGGCGCGACGATATAATCTCTGTGCCAAGTCGGCCATCATTTTCTTAAAAACTCAAGACTTTCAAAGCGAAGGACTAGAAATCACCTTTTCCCGTCCAACCACCTTCCCGAGTGAAGTCATCAAGACAATTGAACCGTTATTTAATCAACTTTTTGATCGCCGAAAACTTTATCGCACGACCGGCATTATTTTACAGAAATTAGCCACCGAGGAAACCCGGCAAATGGATCTCTTTGGTGCGCATTTGCAAGTTGAGAAATTATCCAAAATCTTTTCTGCCGTCGATCAAATGCAACAGAAATACGGCAAACACACTTTGTATTTAGGATCGAGCTTCATCGCCAACAAATTCGGCGCCCACTTAGGCGACCGCGGCGACGTGGCGACTCGCAAACAAAAACTCCTCCCCGGTGAAACCCTGCGCAAACGCTTGGCCATTCCCATGTTTTTGGGTGAAGTTAATTAAATAAAAAAACCGCATCATTGCTAATGCGGAAGAATGAACAAATCAATCACGAAGAGCGACTACCGTATCCTTATTAAAATAGTCGGCGGTGTAGGTAAGGCGTAAACACCATTTGGGCTCTTCCGACCGAATATGATAATGTGGATCTTTTTCAAGACATGGGACATAACATAAATTATATTCATCCTGGTAGACTGTACCAACAAACAAGATTCTCCTGATTTTAGATTCTTCAGGAATAATCTCATCAATGAGCCACTGATGAGTCCAAAGAACATGAGCCACGTCAGCATTCATCAGTAGTTTGCAAGCAACAAGCTCACAAAGTTGTTCCACCTTAATGAGCCTACCAGCCACTTGGGAGTCACTGATAAAGGGAATAAACCTAGCAGGATTCCACTCAAAAGATTGTGGTAAGCCAACCTCTTTCTTTACTTTAAAAAAGTTGGAGGGCTTTTTGAAACATCCTTTTTTAACCAAATACGTGATCTTGGCCGAACCAAGCATCAACTCGCGAAGCTGGGCAAGCAATCGCTTATTGGACCTAAGATCCGTTATATCTTGCTCTTTTGTAATCCCAACCTCCTTAAATGCGTCACCTAACTGATTCATACTGCCAATCGAGAACGTAGACATCGTCTACCTCCTTCTGTGGACACGTTCGCAATGAACTCGTCCAGTCTTCGGGTCAACTTGGCTCTGCCAACACAGCAGTTTACCAATAAACTACCCTAACAAACTTAAGAAAAAATGTCAATACTAAAACATCCGCACTCGGCGGATGTTTTATGTTTATTTTTGGTTATACCAAGCCCCGACAACCTGCTCAGCGGGCTTATTACGGAAGCTAGCTGAGATTGAGACCAAAGCCGGGACCTCGGGATCGATGGCATCATCCCAAGCAAAATTACCCGCGTTAATGCGCACAATTTGATTCTTACCGGAGAGTGACTTAAAAAAATAATCAAAAGCATCCGCCTGTTCTTGATAGTCCTTCTTTAGGCTATTAATCGCCGGATTTCTGAGATCCAAAAACTCCACCGGTCCAGCAAAGGTTCCGTTCTCATAACTTGAGGGCGCAAAAAATACTGACAATTTCAAATTTGCTGCTTGCGCTTTATTATTTAAGTCCGTCGACATTGCTTCCATCGCAGCGCCAACCACCTCGGGTTTATCGCCAAAGCGTTCGCGATATTTTTCTAGAATTTTATAGACCTTAACCTCGGCAATATCTGCTGTTTTATAAAAATCATATTTGGTCCAATCCTCTTTCGCGTTATTGCCATCATTAAATCCATAGACATTTATATCCGCCATAACTTGCCCCTTAAACTCCTGTTTGACGGCAATTATTAAATCACGCCAAAGTTGGTTAGCCAACTCCTCATGACCAGCAAAGGTCGGATCTTGAAAGCCTGGCGAGACACTCATAATATCAACGCCAGCCGATTGATAAAGCTTAGCCTTTTCAACTAACCGTTGTTGCCATTTGTTAAAATAGTCACGAATCCATTCTTCGCTATGACTGCTATTGAACTCTTGATAATCTTTGGCGACGTCAGTTGAGATATTGCCACTGATACCCGACAAGACAAACTTGCCAATATCAACAAAAGCCAAATTACGTTTGATGCCCAGTTTCATGCCTCGGCTATGCGCGGCGTCTGCCAACTTCTTCAAGTCTGACGCGCTAATTGACTCGTCGCGCATGTCGTTACCAAAAATTTCATCGACAAATTTATAATCCAGACTCTTATAGTCAAACTTGCCATTATAGACGGCGCGATCAAAATCATGTACATACACCTCCTGCGCCCCGAGCTTTTGCACCCGGTCAAAAGAAGAATCAACATTTGACCAGGTCGTTTCCACCATACTCATATTATAATTACGACCCCATGTGTCATACATGTTAACTGCTTTGATTTGAGTCAGCGCGACAGGTTTGACATCAACTTCATATTGATAAACAGTGAAACCAGCCCGGCACCACGGTGGCGTCGGCCAAGGACCTTGAGGCGGACAAATTTTAAAAGCAAACATCACAATCACCCCAATTATCGCGAGGATAACGAGGGTTATAATACCGATTAAGATTTTTTTCATATCGTAAAGTTAAAGAAATTTCTACCTCAACTCCACCGCAAAGCCAGCAACATTCTCCGCCAAAACTGCCTTGGTCGTCCAATCAGAGGCAGTAATCTTTAATTTATAATCGCCGGCCGTCAATTTCGTGCCAATTGCCTGCACAAAACTCAAACTCTCGGTTTCTCCGACTGACATCTGCCATTTGCCGATTTTCTTATCAAGCACTTTACCATCGGAACCAATTAATTCGCGTACCATTCTGACAGTATGTTTGACGCCAGTAGAATTAGTGTAGCTGAATTTGAATTTAGGATTAGTTGGCACTAAAGCACCAGATTTAATTTTATTCCAAACCGCCTGGTCAAACGCGATATCGGTCGCAGTCGGTAGCTCGCTAGATAACATAAAATAATTCTTTTTTAGCTTTTCGACAGTAATCATCAAACTATTTTGGTCCAACAATTTGCCGACCTTATCTTTAACGATAATATTTATCGTATAATTGCCTGGCACCAAATTTTTGGTCAAGTTTTCATTAACATAACCGATAAATGAAATCCCCGGCTTAATTAATTTGCTAACAGTCACGGTCTTGATGACTTTACCACTAGAATTAACCAACTGGCGCGTCACTTTGACTGAAATCGATTTGGTTCCTTCGTTTGGATATTTGTAATCAAACTTTAACTTCGCTCCCGGTTGGAATGAGGTGGCGAGAATATTTAAGAATTCTATTTTTGACGTTTGACTTCTAGCTGTCACCGAACCAGTGGCCAAAGCCAATGATTTGACGGTAATCTCGGCGCGATTAACATAAGTATTGCTGAAAGTGGCCCGAATGTCCGCTATTTTATCGCCATCCAAATCAATATTCTGTGATTCGCCCTTCTTTAAGGTTATCGTCACTGGATTAGAGCTAAAAGTGATGGTCGCAATATAACTCGCTAAATCAAGGTTGGTAATTACAAAGTTATGAGTGCCAAGATTCCAACCATTGCTACTTTCAGGAGCGCTAAAATTATTATTGTTATTTATATAAGTCAAAACATTAGTCCCAAATTGGTCAATACTACCAACCTGCAAAATTGCCCCCAAGCCTGTGGCCGAGGAATCGCCATCACCGTCCCCAACACCAGGAGGCAAAACAATTGTCACTGAACCACCACCAGAGTTTGCCACACAAGCGCCATCCGTTAAGCTATAACCAGAATTACATGTGGCAACACCGCAAACCGGATAGGTGTTGTAGGTGGCAGCATTAGCAATAGTGCGACAAGTTGGTTGCCAAGTACCATAGAAAGCTTGCAATTTTGGATAGTCGTCTGCAGGAAAGGCCCAAATGGCGGTATCCCATTTCTGACTATCGCCCACTTTAAATGGAGCAACAGAATAATCACCTTGGAACACGCCAGGTGAAGCAACTTTTTCCCAACGGCCAATCACTTCGTCTTCGAAACCAAACTCGGAATTAATTCCACGATCGTAATTATTTGACCAAAAATTATTCGTATATAAGGTGCGATCATTGGTGTCATCATAACCAACTAAACCCTCGTAAAAACCTTCATTCGTACCAACAACCGTCCCGACCGCAAAAGAATTATTAATATCATCACCATTATTGCCACCAATCAAACCGCCAACATCATTATTGCCAGTCACTTTGCCAGTAGCGTAGGCATTATTAATCGAATCTGGTGCGTTGGCGCTATTTAAACCGATTAAGCCGCCTACATAGCTAAAGCTCAAATTGACATTACCAGTAGCATAAACATCGTTAATATGATTGCTTTCGGAGCGACCAATCAAACCGCCACCAAAGTCTGCGGATTCGCCATAAACATTACCACTGGCATAAGATTGCGATAAGGTGCTTGCCTGCAACAAGCCTATCAAACCGCCAATTCCGCTAGTTCCGGCAGTGCCGTAATATCTTAAATTAAAATTAAACTTATCGACTGGTAGCTGATCTTTGCTAATAGCAAAATTACAGATTTGGTGTTTATAGCCAACCTTATCCGTCAGGCCAAAAGTACACTCACCCCAAGTCTTATTATGATCATCAATGCGGAATGACTTATTACCAACCTCGATTTCCACCCAATCCTGATCCTGATCGTTAGTATTGTCTGGCGTGACATCTAAGGCAAAATAGACATTTTTGGTGTCACTGGTGATATTAATATAAGTATAACCATCGGGATGTCCGGTTGATGGCCGCCAGAATGGCTGATAAGTCTTTTCGGCTTCCATCCCATAGGAACCCATAAATAACAGCGGCGCCGCTGGACCATACTCATTAGCATAAATTGATACCACTGCTTTTTCTTGGCAAGTTTCAGGAAGATCCCAAGATATTTCAATTGTTTGATCATGCGCGATGCTGACATTCTGATCTAATTGGGCTAAGTCACTGGCCACATCCGTGTCATTAGTTAAATTACGAGCATAGGTTGGTACAACAACTTGTCCGCAAGCCCTAAGTTGCACCTGATCAATATCAGCAAATTCAATTTTCTTTTGTTCAATCCTGAGACTAATATTATTATTAATTGGTGCAAAAGCTAAATTTGCATTATTATATTTTACCGCAAAATTTTGAGCATACTTTTCTACCCATGAATTACCTATTTTTTGGCTAAAATGGTATGTTCCAACTTCCATTGTTGAAGTAACATTACCGGTTTCATAAGTTTTGAAAATCGTATTGTTATAAGCATAACCGATCAAGCCACCGATATTATTACGGAAGCCGTGCACATCACTCAATGAATACGATGAAGAAACAGTCGTCCCCGATCCGGAATAGCCCACTAAGCCACCAATATAATATGAGCCTTGAACATAAGTATCGGCATTTGAAGACTCAATCAAAGAATCAACGCCTTCGTTTCTCTCAGCATAACCCACCAAACCGCCCACATAATCAGCACCAATGACATCTGGTCCTGTGAAATACGAATTCGTGACCTGACCACCATATAAATAACCGACTAAGCCACCTGATCTATCGTTACCATTGACCCTATTATTGGCAGTGGAGCTGACCACTTGTCCGCTGGAACCGCCAATCAAGCCACCAGTTCTCTCACTATAGCCGGTGATCTCTCCAGTCGCATAACAATTGCTAACTAACGCATTGGTGGCACCGACTAAGCCGCCAGTGCGATAACTATTGCCAATAACCACGCCAGTGGCATGCGAATCATAAATATTTCCCCGACCTGAAGGAGCGCTATCAGCGACACCAACCAAACCGCCAGTCTCAGCATTACCATAAACTCGACCGGTAGCATATGAACTGCTAACATTACCGCTAAGTGACCCGACCAGGCCGCCAGTATACTCCTGTGTACCCGTAACATGGCCCAAGGCAAAGGAGTTAGTGATATTGCCCAAGGCACTGCCGACTAAGCCGCCAACCGCGAAAACACCGTCGACATTGGCCGTGGAGGAGCTATTATTAATCGTACCAGTTAAAGTCAAAACACCAACTAAGCCACCAACACTAAAATCGCCCGTATAATAATCCCAAACACTCACGACATGGCCCGCGGAAAATGCATTAGTGATCGTGCCAGTCACGCCACCGACTAAACCACCAATATATTGGGAATCACTATAAACCGATGCATTCGCGCTAACTGCCGAGATGGCGCCAGCCGAACCACCCACTAAACCACCAACATAATCCGTACCAGTCACATGACCATTGATCAAGCTCGCCGCTGTTAAGCCGCCGGTTAATTTACCAATCAAAGAACCGACACGATTATGACCAACAACTGAAGTGCCATCCATTTTAATATCATGGACCGATCCAGAAACATAACCAAACAGACCAACATAATCGGTGCCACTACGATAAATATTAAGTCCTGTAACTGTATAACCATTACCATCAAAATTACCACTAAATGGTGTCGCCAAAGTACCAATTGGATTAAACCCATAACCATCATCATACAATGCCCCACCAATATTCGTATCGATAGCACATTCAATATCACCGGTTAATTCAAAATATTTATCGAGATAAATACCCGCCCCGGAACTAATATTTTGTAACTCCTGACAAGTGGAGACTTGATATGGCGATTCAACTGTACCCAACCCACCAGCAAAAAGCACGCTGTAGGAAAAAGCTAATTTAGCTACACCAGCATTTTCATAGTATTCAACCTTCAAAGTATGAGTGCCTTCCGGAACAGTATAAATGGTCGAGGTTGTCATATAACTCTGATCAACCCAAGCGCCCAAGATCTGAGTACTATCGATATACACCCTAGAGCCATCGTCAGACCCCAAACGAAATACATAATTACCACCGGTTACCGTTTTAGTATAACGAGCAATAAAACCATCAGAACCGATTCCGGCTGGAGAGCCAATATCCCAATCAAAATTAATTTCCGAAACAGTTGTCGTTACCGTGGCCGCACCAACCGGCATGCTCGGAGTCGCCACGGCAGCCGTGTCCCAATATTCAGCTAAATAACCCTGCGAGGCAGACGCTCCACTGATCGCATAAAAAAATCCTAGCCCTACCAAAATTGGTAAGAACAATACTTTAAATGTCTTCATAATATAAGATTATAATTTGTTATTATTATAACATAAAGGAATAACTACCAGCAAATAAAATAATCATACCCGATGTGAGAGTATGATTATTTGTTTTATGTTCCCTGCTCTATGTTACATGCTATATGTTATGTGATTCCTGTTCCATGTTCCCTGCCCCCCTACTTATTCACTACTCCACGCGTCAGCGGTCCGAATGACCCATTGGCTGGTTTGATGCCTTTGGCTTTCTGGAATTTGATGAGGGCAATACGAGTGGCGGCTCCGAATTTAGTGGTTTCGTTACCGGGACTACCCGGGCCAGTTTTGACCAGAATAAAGCCATTGGCATTGAGATACTTTTGAAGCTCTTTAACGTCATTATTAATCATGCCCGAAGAAAGATTCTTTTTGAAAATAAATTTTGCCGACTTGGTGACGGTTACTGGGGTTATTGGCGTTGTATTGACAACAGTAGTTGCCAATGCCAAAGATTTGACCGTAATTTCGGCGCGATTAACAAAAATATTAGCAAAAGTTGCTTTAATATCGTTTTTACCATCACCGTCAAGATCAATGTCTTTGGACTCGCCTTTTTTGAGTGTGACAGTGACTGGTTTAGAAGAAAAAGTGATAGTAGCAATATTATTAGCTAGATCAAGATTAGTAATCTGAAAGCTATGAAAACCAGAATTCCAGCCATTAGAGCTTTCAGGGGCAGTAAAATTGTTAGTGTTGGTAATATAAGTCAAGACATTGACGCCAGTAGCCGTAATGGCGCCCACATTTACGGTGGAGCCAATTCCTGTTGCAGAAATATCATTGCCTCCTGCCCCAGTACCTGCCGGAAGAGTGATGATAGCACCCCCACCACTAGCGGGCGGTGCCTGAACTGGAATCAACTCAAAACTGGCCGTTACGGTAATATCACCAGCAACTCCTGTATCAAGACGTGGATTACTAGTCACATTATCACTCCATTTTACAAAACGATAACCTGAAGCAGCCACAGCCGTCACCGCGGTTCCATTGGTTCCGCTCAGTACGCTCTGAGATATACTGCCAGTAAGAGAACCATGATCTCCGGCAGAATATGCTAAGTTATAGTAAACTAAAAATACTCTTAATATTGGATAATTAATGCCCGCATTAATCACCCAGGTATCAGTAAAATTCCAATTAGAATATGTGTCTTGAGATTTCATCTCAGTGGTCGATTTTCCTACACCAACTGAAGAAGCAGATTGTCCGCTAGTCTCTAAATCCCAATAGGAAGCACTTGCTGCGGGATCTTCGTAATAATCGGCGTAACCAACTAAGCCACCGATGTCGCTAACTGAGCCAGTAACTAAACCAGTCGAATAACAATTGGAAATCTCTGAATCCGGATAGCTATTGCCTACTAAACCGCCAATATTTCCGTCCGCTGAACCGCTGACAGCACCAGTTGCATAGCAATCAGTCGTCGCGCCATAGCTTTCACCGACAAGACCACCGACATCGACTCCAGAAGCGCTCACATTGCCGGTAGCATAACTTTCTGTAACGATTTCAGCACCTCCAGCTAGACCACCAACCCAATCATCCCCGACTACATTACCAGTGGCATAACTACTCGCAATAGAACCACCATCAGTCCAACCGACTAGGCCTCCGACATCTGTGCCTTGATCATATCCGAGGATTGTTGAACCCACAGCGCCTGTAGCGTAGCTATTTAATATTTCACCGTCATTTTCACCAACTAACCCGCCAACGGCCCAACCATTACTCAATATTTGACTTGTAGCGAAGCTAGTTTTTACAGTATCACTATTAATACCCACCAATCCTCCCGTATAATCTCCTCCCTTAATTACGCCCGCCACGTTACAATTATTTATTGTGCCACTATTTACACCGACTAGACCTCCAGTATAAGAATCTCCAGTGACTGTTGCATCAACAAGCCCCAAATTGTCTATCTCACCACTTAAGGCGGCAAATATACCGATATTTGAGGTATTGGGGCGATTAATTGTTAAACCAATAATATTGTAATCATTACCATCAAGAGTTCCATTGAAATCACTAATAGGCGCAAAACCCGCACCATCATTCCAATCTACTGTTTCCACTGCGTCAATATCTTGAGCTAGAATATAGCGTCCGTCCAGTGGATAGACGACATCATTGCCAATTTTTTGTAATTCAGCAATCGTCCTAATTTCCTTGGTCCAGTTATTAGAAAAAATTGCCCTAATCACTGTATTACTCTGAGGTTGACCGCCAAAATATGGGTTACTAGTGGAATCATCACTCCATTTGAGAAAAAAATATCCCCTATCTGACACGGCAGTTACCGCGGTGCCGTTTTCATCATTCCATAAAAGTTGTGAAGTATTTCCATCGATTGATCCATGACCGTCGGTAGTATAAGTTAAGGTAAACTGACCAATCGGAGCTAACGTCACTCCTTGCAAAGTTGGATTTCTTGAACCTTCAACAATTTCCCAAGTAGTATCAAAATCCCAGTCACTAAATGTGGCCCCATTCTTCATCTGGCTACTTGATTTGCCTTCTCCCGCGGGAGAGGAATTAGACCCGCTAGTATCAATATTCCAGAATGAGGAAATACCTTCGCCATATCGATTTTTTCCCACCAGACCGCCCACATAATCATTTCCACTCACCTTACCAGTAGAATAACTGTTCCGAATCGTTTCATTATAATTGTAACCGACCAAGCCGCCGACCCACGCATCTCCAGTTACTCTAACAACAGAATAACTATCACTGATCGAACTATTGTTCGTTCCCACTAAGCCACCCGCAATATTATTACTAACGATCGTTAAGCCGGCGGAATAACTCCTAGTTATACTACCAGACAATGTAGCGCCGACTAAGCCACCAACATCATTGTTACCAACGACTGAACTTAACGAATAACTACGATTTATTTCACCATTATTTAAATAACCGATTAAGCCACCAACACGATAGTGTCCATTTATTTTGCCGGTAGCATGACTACTAAACATTGAACTACTATCTGAATTACCGACCAAGCCCCCAACATAATCATAGCCAGTAACGTTACCGGTGGCCGAACCACCAGTTATCTGAGCCGAAACGAGGCTCCCAATTAATCCTCCAACATAATCTGCAGTACCAGTTACATTGCCAGTAGCGTAGATGTTATTAAAAATAGTCCCACTTTCATTCCCAATAAAACCACCAACATAACCACCGCCAGTGACATCACCGGTGGCATAACTAGCGACTATCGAAGTGTATGAGTTACTGCCAATAAAACCACCGATATTATTCGCAACTCCAGTTACCTTGCCCGTGGCGCTACTATGGTCGATGGCGGCGGCATTAATGCCGATAAATCCACCCACCGCATCATTACCAGCAACTGGACCAGTCGAACTGCAATTGGATATTGTTCCACCACTGATACTGCCAGCAAATCCCCCTACATTACTAACACCGGTAACGGATCCAGTGGCTGTACTACTAGTGATTAAACCAGTATCAACGCCGCCGATTAAGCCTCCGATAAAGGATGTACCATTAACATCACCAGTGGAGTAACTACTGTAAATATTTCCTAAATTTTCACCAACCAATCCTCCAATAAAAACTATACCCGTCACCTGACCAGAAGAATTACTACCTGAAATAGTACCGAAATTTGCGCCGGCTAGACCACCAATTACACTATCCGCACCAGAAAGATCGGCACTACTCGAACAATTTGTTATGATTCCATCAGCCCTATTTAGACCAACTATGGCGCCAACATGATGATTACCCATAAACGAACCACCCACTAACTCTAAATTCTTTACCTGACCAGAAGAATAACCAAATAAACCCTGATAAGATTCAGCTGGTCTGTTTATATTTAATCCAATAATTTTATGATTACCGCCATCAAAAACGCCAAAAAAATTGTAATCGCCATTGCCAATTGGTACAAAACCCAAGTTATCATTCCAATTAATGGTATCAGAACAATCAATGTCTCCTGTTAGTTGATAGACTTTTTCGGCAGTTAGTCCCGCCAAAGCGTCGGTATTAATTGATTGCAACTGAGTACAAGTTGAAACCATGAAAGGATCAATTTCCGATCCAGTACCGGTACCAGTAAAGGCCTGAACAGTCAAAACCGGACACATCAAAAGCAAAACAAAACTGAAAAAATATAGACAAAGATATTTATACATAATAATTAATATAATTTGAGAACATTTTTTTTGTTAACGGTGACCAGCATTAGTTTGACTGCGTCAATACTATTATCATCGTTCAATTCTCCGACGACTCTAACAGTTGAGCCAATTTTAATGCCATTTTTATTGGGAAGCTTAAGTTGTTTTTTGACGGGAGCCTTAAATCTAACCAAAAATTTCGTCGAAGTTGTCAAATTAGCTGATCGACTCAACAATTTACTAGTCGGATTATTATCCGCAATCTTTACAACCACATAATTATTGTTGCTTATTGATTTCACGGTTGCCAGAAAATTTACGGAGTCAGATTTTTTAGCGACGCTAGAAGATTTCGTTGAAGAATTATTAATAACCCTAACTGTCGCAGTTTTTGCAAAAACAAAAACCGGTAATAACAATAAGTTAATAACCAAAAAAGAAGCAAAGAGAGATTTCGAATTAAGCATGAGTCAAATTAATTTATAAGTAGTTAAACAATATTAATTATAATCATTAATTCCATTTTTGTAAATTTAAGCGACCTAAACAGCCCAGTTTTTTTATTTTCAAAATATTTCCCTTTAATTTACTCTGGCTTGACTGAAGTTGCGGTTAAAGTTTCAACGGCAGTGCCATAATTATAATAATCATTTCTAAAGCCCGCCTGTACTACGTAAGGTACTGCTTTACCATAAAGTCTACTCTGCACCGAAGCATCAACAAATTTATACAGTCGCCCTTGAGCGCCAACACCATAAATAATTGAGCTATCATCAAATTTGATGAGATTACCCGACCTAGCAACAAGATTACCACCAAGCGGTATTGCCTCAAACTCCGACTGGGAAATTTGTTTTAAAGTTGAAAATTTATTACCAATGTCTCCAATGTCGTTAGCCCAGGTAGTATATGTATTACGATTAACAAAAAGATACTTAAGACCATCGCTTACGTAATAGACGGCCGGTCGATTGACGGTACTTACCTTAACAATTCTTCCTAACTTATCGGGAATAACAATATTTTTGCCGTTGCTGTCTATCGTTGCTTGAACCGCTATCAACGATTTAACTGTCAAACTGACTTGATTGAAGGCTAAACTAGAAAAATTGATTGAAATATCCGATTTACCATCTTGGTCTAAATCGATATTCGCCTTTTCATTTAATTTCAATACTATTGTTTGCGGTGTAGACTCAACGCGTAAAGTAACGATCTGGGAAGTTACATCCAAGTTCACTACCGTCATTTTATGCTCTTGCCTTTGACTGGATTGACTAACGGTGGTTATAAAATTAGCGACTGAGTTCAGTGACGCGGTAAGATTTGTACCGAGCAGGCCAATTGTTCCGATACTACTCACGCCGTTGGTCGGAATACTGTACGAAGTCGTACTTACTACTGGCGGAACAATAAAACCACCGCCTCCCCCACCACCGCCACTTACCGGCGGTGCCACCACTGTCAGCGCTATCGAAAAAGAAACTGTTGACTTTGAACTAAAATTATTTACAAAATCCTCACAAATTACATAATAGACATAACTATTACCATTACTTAAGCCGCTAATTGGAGTAGTGTGATGTCTCAAGCCAGTAACTGAAAAAATAGTCATACTAGCAAAAAGAGTGCTGAAATTATCGGAATACTTACAAGTCGCCGCCTCGTCAGTGTCTAACACCAAAGTAGCATTAACTGTCCCCGCCACTTGCTCGCCGTCGGGCAATATATTAGAAATCACTGGGCCATCATTATCTGTCGCCACCGCAGCCACCGAAAAACTGGCGACAGCCTCGGTACTGGTATTATTAGATAAATCCTGACAGACAATATAATAAGTATAGCTAGAACCATTGGTCAGGCTGGAGATTGGGGTTTTGTGATTAATCGCTCCTGTTACGGCAAAAGGCGTCATCGCTCCAAAAGCTGTTCCCGAGACAGCTGCATAACGGCAAGTTGAATTTTCATTCGTCGTGACCGTCAGATTAACACTACTAGTCCCATATTCCTGCACACCTGAAGGATAAATGTTGGAAAGAGTCGGGCCACTCAGATCACTGGTTGCGAATTTCCAGGTTGTCGCATCAGTAATACCCAAATAATTATTGATGGCAAACCCAACACCGACAAGTGCCGTGGCATCAATTTTGACATAATAATCAGTCTGCTCCGCCAAGACATTGGCGGGCGTAATCGTAACAAGGCCCGTTGATGAACAGTTAACCTGATTGGAATTAACATCGATAGTTTCTAATGGCAAATCATTTGAAGTTTTATAAAGAGCGATGCTACCACTCCCCTTCGCCATTGGTTGCGAAAATCGCAGTTGCAAATTAGTTGAAATAGAAGTTGAGGTCGTATTATTTTGAGGATAATAACTCAATGCTACTGGATGAACTATATTTGTTTGGCCAACAGCAAAAACCATCACGCGATTATTTGCCGAGTCAGCCACGAAAAGCTTATTGCCATTTTCATAATAATAAATACCCCAGGGGGAATTAAGGAGTTTTGTCGACACTCCAGATGAAAGAGTTAAATAGTTATCCTGACCAATAACACTTACAGCCAGCTCACCATTAACAATTTCTGCGACATCAAAAACTGTCACCCGATTATTGCCACCCTCACTTACAAATAGGCGTTCGCTAATATTATCATATGCTAAAGCTGAAATATTTTTAAATCCTCCGTTTGTTGTAGCTGAGGAATTAGTTAAATAGCCTGACTGCCCTAACACATTAATTGCCGGCTCACCGTTAGTAATTTCGGCCACATCAAAAACTGTAACTCTTTGATTATTTCTTTCGGCTACAAATAAACGCTCATTTACCCAGTCATAAACTGAATCAAGAATATAGTCAAAGCCAGCTTGAGTAGTTGCTGTTGCGTTCGAAGTAAAATCAGTTTGCCCTAACACATTAATTGCCGGCTCACCGTTAGTAATTTCAGCCACATCAAAAACTAAAATTCGACTATAATCATTGACAAATAGACGGTTATGGACAAAATCGTAAGCAAAACCACTTGAATTAGTGATATGATCCTGAGTTGAAGTACTAACCTTCGTCACAAAGTCAGCTTGACACAATACATTAATAGCCGGCTCACCATTTGTAATTTCGGCCACATCAAATACCATGATACGATTGTTGCCGGCGTCATTAACAAATAGATAATTGCGAGCAAAATCATAGGCTAAACCATTCGGTACTTTTAATGAGCTTTGCGTCATGACTGTCGCAGTAGTAGTCGTAAAGGACGCCTGGCCCAAAACGTGAGTCGGCGTATAACTAGCCATCGATCCATCTGCATTAAGATTATAAACTAAAACTCGATTGTTAAAATTATCAGTTACAAATAGACGCAAATGAACGGGGTCGATCGTCAAATAGCGTGGTGTATATAACCCAAATTTGTTAATTGCTGGATTATAACTATTGTCAGTATTTGATTTATTAAAATTCGGTACTAAAGGATTGGCAATAATGTCCTGATACTGGCCAATAAGATCAACTGCATTTTGGCCATTACTTATAGTTGAGGTTGCAGCATTAAATATCACCACTCGATGATTACTTGAATCAGCCACAAATAATTGATTATTAACATTATTATAAACAAGACCCGTCAAAGATTTGAGCCTGTTCTGACTTACTGTCGAAGTTGAGGCGTTAAAATCAGTCTGCCCCAAGACATTGATGGCGTTTTGTCCATTAACTATAGTTGAAGTAGCAACATTAAATATCATAACCCGACTATTCGACTGATCAGCAACAAATAACCTACTCCCAACTGAGTCATACGTGACCCTAAATGGATTATTTAATGTCGTCTGCGTATGCCCGCTGGAACTACCGGAAAAATTAGCTTGCCCCAAGACATAACTAGCATTTTCACCGTTAGTGATAGTTGAGGTAGCTGCGTTAAAAACCAATACTCGACGATTCAAGGCATCTGCCACAAATAAGCGATTATTCCCGGCGTCATATTGAACACCACGCGGATAATTCATAGTACTTGTGGACGCGCTATAAGTCTTAGTAATGAAACTAGTCTGACCCAAGACATTGATTGCGTTTTGTCCATTAGCAATAGTCGAGGTGGCGACATTAAACACCATTACTCGATTATTGGTAACATCAGCTACAAATAATCGGTTATTTGTTAGATCATAAGTTAGTCCGGCCGGTTGGCTTAATGAGTATTGAGTAGTTGTGGAAATGGCAGCACTAAAATCAGCCTGCCCCAAGACATTAACCGCATTTTCTCCATCAGCTATTACAGCGGTATCATAAACCAAAACTCGCATATTCACGCTATCTGAAACAAATAAACGATCACCAATAGAATCATACGCTAAGCCATCGACGGTATTAAATTTATTCTGTGATCTTCCGTTAGTTGAGCTCGAATATTCAGTTTGGCCCAAAATATGATCGGGAACATAATCGGCTAAGGTATTATCACTATTCAGATTATAAATCATGATCCTATTATTAGTAACACCCTCAGCTACAAATAATCGATGATGAACAGTGTCCAAGGCTACTTCAACAGGTGAAAATAATCCCAATTTATTTCTCCCCTGATTATTTACATCGTTTTTATTAAAAGTTACTAGTGCGGGATTAGCGGTCACGTCCTGATATTGGCCGATTACATCGACAGCATCGCTACCATCAATAATATAGCTGCGAGAAATGGTCACGGTAACTGCATATACTTGCGTGGTTCCATCAGCCGCCGTAACCATGTAGCTGACCGGATTAGAAAAATTTTGCGCCACGCCGGAATTTGGACTAATTGAGGTGCCAAAATAACTAATTGTCGGCACCAGCGCTGTAACATCAGTTCCATAGGGCACGGTTGCGGCGATAGTATGTTGAGCTTCATCAATTATGGCTGTAACTGACAAACTAGAAAAAGCAAAAGAATCAATTCTTTTTGGCTGGCCGAGCACCTCTACTGCCTGCATCGCCTTTTTGGCATTAATTCTTGTACCGGCCGAAGTGATTCCATGCAAAGAAACCAAGTCATCACCACTGGTCAAAATAATATTTTTTATTTGGGCTGCCGACAGACTTGAATTATAGCCTTCCATTAAGGCGGCTAAACCAGCAACATACGGAGTAGCCATTGAGGTCCCGCTCAAATAACCGTAAGGCTCGTTTGAGCCATCAGTAAATTTTTTAATACTAATTTGGTCGACATAACAACCGCCATGATTATTATCAGCAGCATTAGTTACCCACCTAAAACGGAATTTAAAATTGTTGGTTAGATACTTTTTTGGAATCACGATATTACCAATATATGCAGCCGAACCACCAGCGGAACTATCGTCATTTGTCAGCCAATCCAAAACTGTCTCATCTAATCTGAATTGCTGATTATAGTAGGGCCAAGTACCTTCAGTAAAATTAACGCCATCGGCGCTATATTCAACAGCCAAATAATCAGCGTTCCAACTATACTCCGTATCACAAGCAGCAGCGAAACTAATAGTCGCTGATTTTGCATCAGTACCAAAATCATATGTTGCCGAAGTTATGGTCGTGTTAGCGTTAGCGGCGTAAGGATAATTGGGGCGCGCCACATGCAAAACCTTACCCCAAAAAGCATCGCCAGTATCATAAACTTTCCATTGATTGTTTATTCCTCCCAATACCCAACCATTAGGAAATTCTGAGGTTGGAGTAGTTTCAAAATTCTCATTAAAAACGGAGGCCTCAGAAATAGTGCTATACACATTAGTTCCCGGGGCCGCCACATCAACTGCGGTGGCACTATAATCAGCAAAAGAGGCCAACTGATCGTTTTCATTAGTCGCTGTTACGGCAATAATATTATCTAAATTATAATCAGAGGGATAATTATGAAGCACGTCATTATTTTGACCATTATTTCCAGCCGCCGCGACAAAAATTCCACCTGCAATAGAAAAACGATTGATAGCATCATATTCTGCCTGTGAATAGCCATCAGAACCAAAGCTGGCATTAATTATTTTGGCACCATTTTGAATTGCAAAATCAATCGCCTTAATTTCACTAGCTACATCCAATTTAAATCTAATAGTCATGATTTTTGCCCCACTCGCCACACCGACGACTCCCTTTGAGTTGTTTTTGGCGGCGGCGATAATTCCAGCCACGTGCGTTGCATGCGACGACATATCTACACTCAAATCGCTATATGCTTCTGGCATCGGATCTTTATCATTATCAACATAATCATAACCATGGCTGCAGCCACCTAAATAGGCGCCATTTTGATCTTTACAACCAGATCCATCCCACATATTAGCGACCAGGTCAGGATGATTATAGGCCACACCATTATCGATGATTGCCACAATAACTGGGGAGATTGTCGCCGCATCAGCAATCTGCCAAGCTTCGGGCGCATCAATATCAGCATCAACAACGCCGCTGCGCGGATTATTATCCGGAAAATTGCCGCCAACTGTTTGACCAGTGTTATCTAAACCCCAAAGCAAGTTTTTATAAGTATCATTAGTATTGATAACTGAAGGTCGACGCTGATAATTGGGCTCAGCATATTCGACATTGGGATCGGCTTGTAACTCCGCTATTTTCTGAGCGGTAGTCTTGCCATCCTTAATTTGCAAAAAAGACAGATTACCTTTTTTAGAAAATTCCCTCTTTTCCATCTTTCGGGCAGCATTAAAAGTGTTGGCCTGTACTTGTCCGGCGGCGGTCTCTAGATTAATTTTTGATTTTTTGTATTTGATAATAACATCGCCCTCAATATAATCTTTTCCCGCCATTATACTGGGCCTTGAAGAACTGCTTAAACCGCCAGTAACTAGCCGCGCTGACTTCCCAATGTTCGACTGAACTGTTTTAACTTGATCTATAGCAGAAAAATCGACGGCATTAATTTTGGCCACGGCGACAGTTTGAGCCTGAATAATTTTAGTTGCCGGGCGATTAGAAAAAAATATGAGTGAAATACAAAAAAGGGCTAGGATAATTCCTCCACCAGCCAAGAACTTCTTCATAATAAAATTAGAAAATTTAATAGTATACTTCTGTATATTATAGCACAAAAATATTAGCGAAACCAAAAAAGAGAACTGGGGATAACAGCTCTCTTTTAGATCTATTCTATTTAGTTAGTTTTGCTGTTCCCCGCCCCTATTGTGCCGTCCAACCGCCATCAACATACAATACTGAGCCGGTGACAAACTTGGCTTCATCAGCAGCCAGATAGACTGCGGCGTAAGCGATATCATTGGGTTCGCCCATATGTCCGAGTGGCGTGGCCGCATTAATTCCAGCATTAGCCGCTTTATCATTCTTAATCCCCTTGGTCATGCCAGTTTCAATAAAGCCAGGAGCGATCGAATTAACTCTGATACCGGCCGCCGCCAACTCTAACGCAGCAGTACGAGTTAACTGATTAACTCCCCCTTTAGCCGAACAATAAGCAGCTGCACTCTTAAAGCCAACTTGACCCAAAATCGAGGCCATATTAATAATTGAACCTTTGATTTTTTTGTTTTTCATGTAAGTAGCAGCCGCGCGCACGCCATAAAACACACCATTTAAATTAATCGCCAAAACTTTCTCCCAAACTTTATCCGGCATACCGACAATTTCTCCTGTTAAACCGACGCCGGCATTATTAACCATGATATCCAAACCACCAAATTTCTTCACCGCCAAATCCACCAACTTTTTGACATCTTTATCTTTGGAGGTATCCGCTTTTAAAAATACTGCATTAGCCGGCAATTTGCCAGGATAAGCATTAATATCAGAGAAAACGACTTTCGCTCCCTCAGCGACAAACATTTCAGCTATCGCTTTGCCAATCCCTGACGAAGCGCCAGTGACGACAGCAACTTTGTTTTGTAGTCTCATATAATTTGAAATTAATTATTGATATATAAATTAAGCTAGATGCGACCCATCGCAAAAAGACTTATTTTTTGATTTACCACAACGACAAAGATGATAATTTTCTTTTTTCGGATACTTCTTTAATATCTCATAAGATTCTGAATCTCCGTTAGCATCGCAAACAATATTTTCTTAGTCTAAAGTAATTTGTCCCGACACTAGGCATGGTCCATTCTTGCTGACGCTAATTTTTTTGCCAATTACATTTTTCACAACATTATATATCTAATACCTTAATTATCTCACTTTACTTTCAAAACCACAACCGTATTAAAAAACCGCTACAATTATTGTAACGGTTAAAGTACATGTCATTATTTGCGCTATTCCCATTGGCGCTGTCGTCGTTCGCGCGCTTCTCTGATCACCAATTTAACATCCTGATGCCAAACTGCTGGATCGATTTGTAGACTATTGTTTAGATCCAACAAAATCAGCGCCGGATGCAACATATTCATTTCAGATAACAGGCCATAACGATTGGCCCGCTCATCCTCTTCGTACCACTCACGTAAATGAACCAGTAGGATTGCCGCTAAAATCTCGTTGTCTAAGTATTCTATCGCCCCGGCAAATGGCAGCAATAGCTGTTTTGGGAGCAATTCCTTTTTCCAGTAACAAATCCGTTCGTGGACTGAGGCTAGAAATAATGTTTCATACTGCTCAAATTCATCGACAGTAATTTCCGGCGCTGGCAGCAGATCAAGCACGCATTTAAGTAAGACGTTACGATAACTGCGCCCCAAGGAAACTCCAGCTGGATCATGACTGCGAATAATCAGTGACAGCAAGACCCAACCAGTCTCGTAATCTGTTAAATCAGAAAAATCTGGCGGATCATCCTCAGGTTCAATAATTCCCATCAGATTGACTCCTCAAGTTGGAAAGTTAAACAATTTGAATCTTGAAACGACTATCTTCGATGTGACTAACCATTCCTTCGACTGAATCGAAAGCTAGTGCTTGTGGCTGAAACCCGAAATGTTTTTCATCTTGCATTTCGAAATCGAAATATTCCCGATTTTCTGCTGTCGAACGGACCGTTTTGCAAATACCTTCATACGGCTTTAAACCGGGACGAGTATAGGTAATCCGAATTCTTTTGCCAGCAAATATACCGAGTAATTGCGCCAATGTAACTTGAGACATACGCCGGTCTCCTTTTGGTTTAATTAATTAATAATCATAAGTGCAATTCAGAAAATAACTTACCAAAATTGACGCTTTTTGTCAATCAATTTATCTTTACCAAGAATTGTCGTTTGACGCTGAAAACCGAACTAATTTAAAAAGACATGATATAACTATCATGTCTTCAGTTTTAAGAAAATGTTCGATATTACCTGATCAATAACCAGTCTCCCAAAATCAATTCCCACTGGTTGGTGTCGAATTTGCTGGCTAACCCAAATTGAGTCGCCAGATCCGATTGCTTCAATATATGTCTTAGCGGCGGCATAACTATCAATGCGCTTTTTGATCTCCGCCAGCGTTTGAGGGTCACCACTATCTAAAGCATTTTTGGTGCGGAGATTCTGTTGCAAATCAACAGCATCCGCCCACAACATCAACCGTAACTGCGGATAAATGCCAGCCGTCAATCGCTCACTTAATAGCCAAGACTGCGTTTGCATAATTACTTCCGGATCATCACGATCAATGACGAAAGCCAGTGCCCTGATTTCTGATGAATCAAGCACTACCACTTGGCCCGCCATTAAAGCCGGCAGTACCACCGTTAGGTAATTCGCACGCATAGCCCGTAAATAATACTTATTATGCGCCAAAGTACCCGGAACCAAGCCCTGGCTAGCAACTAACTCTTGGCCAATTTGATTGGCTGCCGGACTACTTTCAAAGTATGACGGCTTAATTATTAGGCCGCCACGATCAGGCCAGAGAGCATTAAGACGAGTACTCAAAAGACTAGTAATACTGCTTTTCCCGCTACCGTCAGGCCCATCAACACTAATTAAAATTCCGGGAAACTGCGTTTGACTCATTCTATTCCTCCTTTTTTGAGTTCAGCTAGAAGTAGTTGTCTGACTTGAAAATTTAATGTAATGTGCTACAATTATTTATATTAATACAATAATTTTATGGCTAAAAACAATCAGGAAATTGAAGTAAAGGCTACTTTCCAAGATCAACAGGCGGTATTAAATATCCTCCAGCCTCAATTAACCTTCGTCAATCGAGTTTCAATCAACGACACTTATTTTAGTTCAGGGGCCAGCATGAGCAACACTAATAATCTTGTCAGAATTCGAGAAATCAATAACGACAAAGTGGAGCTTACATTCAAAGGAAAAACAGTTGACACTAATAATATTTGGCAAAGAACGGAGATTACTACTTTAGTTGATTCCGCCACTAATGCCAAAGCTATCCTAGCGAATTTGGGGCTCAAAGTCGTATCCGAATATCAAAACGCGAAAGAATATTACGACTATAATGGACTGGAAATTGTCTTCGCTAGATTTACTTTGCCAGCTACATTAGAATTTATGGAAATTGAAGGCGACACGACTACCGCTGTGGCCGAAGTTATTGAAAAATTAGGCCAAACAATTACCGTCGTCGGTGAAGAAATTTTTGACGTCTTTGATCGTGCCAGAAATAATACTGCTAACTAATTTTTAAGTATTTTTTTAGAGCCACTAAAGATAAGCCGAAAAACGTTTCTGGCTTATTTTTTATTTGCTCTGTTAGTTTAGCCACATCTATCCAGTGCGGATTGCGATTCTCTTCAATATTTTCTTTCGGCTCACCCTCTAAATAGCGGCTAACGAAAACTAAAGCAACATAGGAACGATCACCACTCAATTGTTGTAGACAAATATACGGCTGATAGGCTTCGATAATTTGGCCGTTAGATTCGGGTTGCGAGGCCAGAAATGACGGCATAATTTCACTTAGAACTGATGTTTCTTCGAGTGTTTCCCGTACAGCTGCAATCTGAGCCGATTCAAATCGCTTAATTAAACCAGAAGGCAATTCAAATTTGCCGGAATTCGCCGGATCGATGTTTGGCTTATGCCGCGTTTGTAATAATATTTCTGTTTGACCGTTATTATTTCTTTCAACGATATTTACCACCACTGGAATACCAATTGATAAATCATCATAATTAATATATTTATTGTGCAGCGGCGCAAAGTAATTGCTCTTTTCTAAAAAATTATATAATATCGGACAGCTGTGGCTAATTTCTTCTTTTAAGTTTATCAAATCAATCGGCAGATTAAGATCATTTTTTAAATTCAAATTATAAATAGAATGGCCTTGGCAATTCTTGCTTAAATCATTAAAAGAATTAGAAGTGCTCCAACGCACACCAGAAAAAATATTCGTGTTTCCCTGATCCTTAAGTCCCATTAAGTAGACACCGCCATTAACTTCGGGGCCAAAAACGTAATCATTATTATCTAACCTAGCAAACCCCGTAATTAAATCTTCTTGTTTAATAAAGGGAATATCCATGGGGATCAAGATGGCTTTACTATAGCCATGAACATTGGTCAAAGTCTTAAAAATTATATTTAACTTGTCGCTCAAGCTTGGCGCGGCGTCAATCGTGAAGCCATTAATTGAATAATTTTCCTGGAACCAACGCAAATCAGCCAAGCTATCGGTCGCGACTACTAAATCAAAGTAATCGGAATTATTGATTTTATTTAATAAATCAATAAAACAACATTTTGCTAATTCAAACGCAAAATCCTCCGAAGTCTCTTCGGCGATCCTGGTTTTAACCTTTCCTTTAACTGGGCGCTTAGCAAAGACCACTACAACATTATCATGTTTTTTATTCAACATAGATTTACTGATTAGTATTCCAAATTTTCTTATCTTGGCCAGGACAACTCTTCAAAAATTCTCGGGATTTAATAATGGCAGTCAAAATCTGTTCTTGATCATGACTAACTAAATACTCCCTTAAAGGAATGATTTGATTATCCATGTGGCAGGGCTTGATATTTAAATCAGAATTAATAAATATTTCATTCGAAAGATAACAATCTCGACAAACCTCCGGGTCGCCACAACCAATTTCAATTGCCACGCCCCAAGTATTTTTATAAGTGAGCTTATTTAATGGCAAATAGCCACACTGTCCCCTGAAGCTATCGTCTTGTTGTGCCATCCTGACGCAACCCAAGGCAACTAAACGCTCCAGCAGCTCAGGCAAAGGTAAATTCCAGCCCAGTTGTTCCGCCGTAATCGGTTCAAAATTCAAAAATTTAAATTTAAAACCATAATGATCGCATAGATTTAAAAACTCTAAAATATTCTCGGCGTCATCGTTTTTTCCTTTAACGACAACATATTTTAATTCGACTATTGGACGATTTGGTAGCTGTGATAGATATTCCAAATTGTTTAATAAATGATCGAATTGACCGCTTGTTCCACCGGTCATTTTCTGCCAAGTGGCATAATTAGAGCCATGGATCGAAACAGCGATTTTATGGCAAACTGATGCCAGTTTATCCATTATAGCGGGTGTCAAACTTACTCCGTTGGAATGGAAAAATAATTCTTTGAACGGTTTTAATTTAATATATTCCAGCAAATCCATTATCTTGGGATAGAGGCTCGGCTCACCGCCGGTCAAAGATAGTTTCTTTAAACCGGACCGATGTAAGACGTCAATCAAATATATGAGCTCAGAATATTCTGCATGCGCAATATTTTTCTGGCAGATTGGCATACCCTCGTTTGAACAAAAAAAGCACTTAAGATTGCAATAATCAGTTAGAGCAACACGTAAAGGAAAATTGCCAAGAATTTCCGATTGTTTTTGTTCCAGTGACATATGTTTAGCAGTATTTAAATTTTTCTTCTTTGTTCCAGCCCGCGCAATTCATGCCCGGAGCGAGCATTAAATATTCACGAGACAAACGGAAGAGGTCAAATAATTCTTCGTAGTTTTCGGTTTCGATAGCGTGAGTCAAATCAATTTTAGTATCAAGTACCGCACATGGTTTAATATATAGCCCCTGACCATCATTAGTCGGTTTGATAAACATACACAAGAAATTATAGCAAGACAAGCAGGCGGCCTTTTGACCGCAGCCAAAAATACTATGTAAGCCGCCAACATTTTTGTAAGTGAAATTCGTGCCCGGGATATAAGTATCGGGATCGTTATGTCGAGGCGCATCAGCTGGAAAAACACAACCCAGCTTTTCTAATTTTTCAAAAAACTCTTTACGGCCAACAGTATATTTTTTTTGCTCAGGAAATTGCGGTTCGAACTCCAAAAATTTTGGATGAAAACTATTAGCAGCACAATAATCTAGTAATCGCTGCAACTCTTCTTCACTATCATTGATGCCCCGCATAATAACACTCTTAATAAAAACTTTATCGCCGATCTGTTGTTTAGTTAAATATTCTAAATTTTCCTGAAGTTTTTTATATTTTCCCACTTGAATCTCTTCCTTAAAATAATTATTTAAATTAGAAATTTTATTCCAAGTTGGAAAGAAAAAGGAATTTACCGAAACCCCGATGCGCGAAAATGAATCTTTGAGCCGATCAATAATAGTTGGGGTCAAAGCAATACCATTACTATGAATGGAAAAACGAATTTGCGGATACTTTTTTGTCCAGTCAATCAATTTAAAATCACCGCTAGTAAAGTCTGGATGAATTGTTGGCTCGCCACCACTAAAATCAATCATTTTTAGAGTTGTTGATTTAATCAACATATCACCTAATTTCATCACCAAATCGATATTGGCATGACCATTAAACTTATCCGCATAACTAGATCCTTCATTAGAACAAAAAACACACCAAGAATTACACTTTGGTGTGAGAGAAATACGCAAACGTATTTTAGCAAACAAATCAAGCATTTCTTCCCGGCTAAGGTGTTTTTGACCCTTGGCCGCCAATGAATCTTTACTGAGATCTAATACCCTACCATTCTGATCTTTTCTGACGGTAACTTCCTCTTCCTTAAATTCCTTAGCCAAAGAGACGCTTGTTTGATCTGACATATTGTTTTTTAATAATTCTATTGATTATACCCCTCATTTCAATATTTGTCAATAGCGGCAGAATAAACATATTTTTATGGCCCAATAAATAGCTAATATTAGCTTAAATATAAATGTTGACGACCCAAAACATAGAGACTGTTCATGGCGCGAGTTAAGGCAATATAAAGTAAATCTTTCTTGATGTGGGACACCTCGGCATGCAATTCTACCGGTAAACCATTAACTGACAGTAATTCCCCGTCAACTCCGACCAAAAACACGGCATCAAATTCCACGCCCTGGGAGTCAATCAGTGACATCACTTTAACATTACTATATTGGCTGAATTGTTGCTGATAAGTTTTTAATAATTCCTCATTATGCGACAAGATACCCACACTCACCTCTTTCAGCTCCATTAATTTTTCGGTTACATATTCCAATTCTTCTGCTGGCGTTAAAATCAATTCTTCTACTCGAGGCCCCGACTTAATCATTTCCGGCACCACCACGTCAAAGCCCAATTCTTTGAGATAAGTTAAAATTTCTTTGGTATTACGATAGACCTTGGATAGCTGAACCAGACGCTCGGCTGGCAACTCGCCGCCAATGCCCGATAAATTATTAACCGTGCCTAATCTGACGCGTTGATTAAAGTCACCAATATAGACCATCTCACCTATTTTCGCGTTAACCGCTTGGCTAAAGATTGCTAAATGCTCTGGCAAATAATTCTGAAACTCGTCAATAATCATCAATTTGTAATCCGCTTTAAACTTACCCTTTTTCCGCTTCAATTCTTTAGTCTTGCCGACCAGCGAATAATAATCTTTTTCAATCTGAAAACCATTATCAATGCCAGCAATCGCGCGCAACAAAACTGCTAAGTCCAAACGATCGAGCTGTTTATTATTCTTTTGCACCATCAACCTGGCGTGTCCAGCTTGATCCAAATAGTCACCATACACTGCCTGAAGCAACTTAAACCAATCAGTTTGCCACTCTAATGACTGCTGCGCGCGTAAACCCTGCACTTTCGCCCAGACATAACTAGCTTCGGCATCAGTTTCATGTTCGGTAATCGTCCAATCAACTAACGGCAGAATATTTTTTGCCCAAGCCGCTAAAGTCGTAATTTCCACGTCCCTAATACCTAACTCTGGCAACAAATGCGAGAAATAATCTCTGGTACTTTCATCTTGCACGAAAACAATCACTTCGCCATCGCTTACTTGATCCGCAGTTTCTGGTGATTGCAAGAGATAAGCAACTCGATGCAAGGCTAGAGTCGTTTTGCCAGAACCAGCTGGACCAGTAACCACTAGCTTACCGCCAAAGCTGGAGCGAATTACCTGGTCTTGCGCCTTTTCCATTTGCGCCACAATTTCTGGCAGCACAAAGGCAGTCTTACGTGAAGAAAAATATTCTTGATAAATTAATTCGCGCGCAGCAATCTGACTTTCGGTCGATAAAAATAAGATCTTACCATCATTAATTAAATACTGATCTTTTTTAATTATTTCTCCGCCCTGCTCTCCGCCATGACTGCGGACCATAAAGGCGCCTGGAACCTCAAACCTAATTTGAGAAATCGGTGACGCCCAAGAATAGATATTTTCTTGATCAAAAGCAAATTTCGAAAAATACAATTCACGAAAATCTTTTTCGCCGTCGAATTTAATTAAGCAAGAATTAAAATACGGCGATGGATGTAGATGCTGCAAATCATTATAACGCTTGCGATAAGTCGCGATCATGGTTTGATAGCTCAGCTTGTCCGCATCGGACTCTTGCGATAAATGCTTCAACGTTAAAATCTCCTCCGGAATACGCTGGAGTTCAGAAACGATCACTTCCCGCTTGTGTTCCAGTGTCGCCTTAACTTGCTCTAAATACTGGTCTTTTTGGTCTGCTGTCATATGACTATAGTTAAAAAAACCGCCCCATCGGTTATTGGGCGGTTTCTGAGTTATTAGATCTAGTGAAGAGAATCGAGTCCCTAAATTGTGGCTGTAGTTTCAGCATATGAAGTCTATTATACTACAATCATAAATATATTGCAAGCTATATTTAAATATTTGTCTAAATTACAATATAATTTCACTTTTTTGCCAGTAACAATAGCTTAAAAACGATAACGATTATATAAAAGCAGAGGCATCCGGCCCCTGCTTTTATATTTACGACTTATTTCGCCTTATTCTGATATTCGTAAGACTTCTTCATTGCTTTCCAGAAAACCTCCCGATTAACGCAATGTGGATTGGTGCCATCACAATCTTTGTTTTCTAAAACGTTGCCATATTTCGCATAAGGATTACCATCTTCATACTCATAGGCGTTAGCTGACATCTTCTTGATGACCTCGGCGTGAGCCTTGTCGACGTCACCGCCAAATTTCCCTAATTCTTCTGCCATGCCCAAGTCATAAGCACGCGCTAGTCCCCGAAACTCCATTGACTTGGCTTCGGCTTTAACTGTATCCAGCGCCTCCTCTATCGGCTTGGTCGCCCAACCAACCGTCTTACCGGTAATCTCGCCAAAGACTCCTTCAATAATTTTATCTTTTACTTCGTCTTTAATTTTATCGCCCATGGCATCATTAATCATTTTCATATTACGATTAAAATCCTCTTGCAATTCCGTTAGTCCACCATCAATCGCTTTTTGCCTTTCGAGCATGCGTTCATAAAAACGCAACTGCTCATCCCATTTTTGTTCCGACTCAGTCGGTTTGGTTTTCCAGATTTTTAAAACATCAACCGCATTACCAACTTTTTCGTTCCAACGATCTTTAACAATCGACTTGTCATCCATCTCCTCAATATCATTTTTGGGATCATTAATGTAGGCCAAATAATCTCGAATGGAGTTGTACTGCTCCATCGTCATTTTTGTTCCATTGTCTTTGAGTTTTTGATTAAACTCTAACAGCTTGGTTTTTAAGCCTGAATCAATATCTCCCACGGCGAAGTCGCCAATAATTTCTTGACTGATCGGATCCGATAATTTTTCGTATTCTTTTTTGTTATCAGCAGTTAAGACCGTCAACATGTCTGCACGCTTGGTTTCTAGCCCCGCTAATTGCTTTTTTAGATCTGAGTCATCGCCATTTTTTAGATATTCTTTAAGCTCTTCGATTTGTTTGTCCACTTCTACCACTTTGGTAGCATCAATTGATTTGCCAAGTTGACTACGACATTCTGCGGCCGAAGAACCAAATAATAATTTGCAGCCCGAAGGATTTTCATTCTTTATGGCCGCATTCAAAATACATTCATCTTGTGTGTAAGAAAACAATCCTCCCTTAATCTGTTTGCAAGCCTCAAAATTACCAGTATTTTCCGCAATCATCAGATAACATTTATCGCGCGGCGGATTAGACCCACCATCTTTGAACTTATCGCCTTTAATCTTGTCACATTGCGAAGTGTCACCTTCTTGCGCCCCCGCACCTTGGAAACAATGATCACTGTCAGGCATAACATCACAAACCACCGTCATCCAATCACCTACACAGCCACTTAATAATAGTGGCGCCACCAACAAAAAGGCCATTAATAGATATTTTGATTTCATAAATTATTTCTTTTTAATGATCTTGATAATTAAGCGTGCGATTTCTGCCAAGAACCAAACTCCAGCCACGGCAAAAATTATATAGGATGTTTGGAGTAACGGCTCACCCAAATACGTAATCAAACCCTTAGCAATATCAATATAGCGCTTTTCAAAATATACTAATTGACGCGCCATCAAAAACCAGGGCAAGACACTAGCCACTAAAATAATTGGATTAAGTAAATACAGCCAACCTAAGCGCACCAGCTTCTTAATTAAATACAAAATATACATGGCGAGCATAGAAACTAGCCCTAGAGCCCAACCAACGTAAATCGAGTAATCGGTAAAAATCTTCAAGATAGTCGCATTAGTGATGTCTTTGGCCTCCGGATCTAAATTAGAATAAACCCACATAAAGCTGGCACCATAAAGCAAGAATCCCAACAAGGGAAACCAGGCAGTATTAATGAATGACTTTCGGACTTTTTTTGGTTTGGCACCTGGCACCGCCGCCGCCTCGTCCGCAATTTGATTGCTTGGTCTGCGATCGGTAGCAGCCTCCTCTTCGCTAGACGCGATTTTTGATTCTTCTTCCATAAGATAAGGTTAATAAATTTGCTTTAATTATAACGTTTTAGCAATATGTTGGCAAATTGATACGGAACTGAATTTGTCACTAAAAAAACATCTCAGTGGTTAGACTGAGATGTTTTAACTTAGGATGTAGTTAGGCTTTCTTTTTCTTAAAAATCAGAACGCCTACTAAAGCAATAATAACGATAATTAATATTACGATAATAATATTATAAATATTAGCCATAAACCAATTGCCACTCTCTGGTTCTGGATTTTGCTCATCAAAACTGCCCAAAACTTTTCCCACTGCTTGGTTTTCAGTAGTTAAAACATCGGTAGAAGTTACTGCTGGAGTAACCTCGGTGCCTGCATCACTTTTAACTTGTTGAGCGTCTTTAACTCCTGCTGTTGGAGTAGTTGGTGCAACAACAGTCGCTGTTAATAGCTGAGCCTCAACCTCCGGTTGTAAAACTTCTTTAGCGTTTACCGTGTATGTAGCACTGCCTCCGGCAGTCGAAATAGATTTAACGGAATCACCGCCAACAATATTCACTCCTGTCATACCGACAATTGCCGCACTTGAGGCGCCAACCTTAAGTGACAAAGTTAATAATGTTTTATTATCGGCACCACCACCAGGAATACCAACTAAGAAATGTGGATTAGCACAGGTCGGAGTTGTTAAAGCCTGCAAACCAGCAGCAACTGAAATATTTTGACAAGTAGCCTGATCAAAAACTAAGGTGCCCTCGATGGCATAAATCTTATTAGCCGCGGTGTTTATCCCGACTGTTGCGTTGATAACCTCTCCCGCCGTTACCGTTTTACTTGACGGTGAGACATATAATCCAGCAGTAGCGGCACTAACAGAACTAGCAACGCCCAGGATAGCAGTAACAAGCAATAATGACAAGACTATTAAGCTGTTAATTTTTTTCATAATCATATATTAAATTTAAATACTCCAGTTTGCCATTAGCAAAGCGAAATCAATAATATCTACTTTTAAATCGCCATTCAAGTCAGCAGAATTAACGCCTGTCTTATCCCAGTTAGCCATCATCATGGCAAAGTCGATAATATCAACGACGCCACTTTTATCAATATCACCGACTTTAGATACTGCTAAGGGAGGAGTACTGCCTCCTCCTCCGCCGCCTCCGCCATTATTGGTCGTAGCGATATTTATGACGTAAACGAATGAAGCAACAGCAGACTGCTTATTATTGGCATAGCAGGCCAATGCTTTAATGGTCAATGATTGACTCACGGGAATTGCTATCCCCGTCCGGTAAACTTGTGCGGATAAACATGTTGGCTCTGAACCATCAAAAGTATAATGAATAGAATTAGCGCCGGTCGCAGCTAAGACTACGGATTGAACAGCTGTATAAGTGCCCACAACTGGACTAGCGGTCGGAGTAGTAACCACCACCCCGCTAATACCAGTATCGATGCCTGTGCTCAAGGTGCCGGTTACTTCAGAGCCGGTTGAGATCCGTGCTTGACTTTGACTAACAAAGCAGAATAATCCAACCGCCACTAAACAAGAAATTTTTGTTAGATTTTTCATATTTATTCTTCGTTAGGTACGGTTTGAATTCCGTAACTTGTTGAGTAAGAGCCACCGACCGTTCCTTCCGGTACTCTAACTTCTACAATGATTCTGATCTGTCTTCCTAATTTTGTTGTATCTAAATCACCAGTTAAATTCATACTCCCAGAATAGGTATTGGCTTCACTAATAACGATGGCGCTCTCGCCAGAATTGACATCATTAGATTGAGCCGAATAGAAACGGATATTAGAAGCTGCAGGAATCAAGTTGGCGCCGCTAACAAAATCAGCGAATCTCATTCGTAAACCAGTTTCGGCAGTAGGAGCAGTGACATCAAATTGCCAAGCCCAACCATTAGCCCAAGAGCCGTCGGCAGTAGCAAAACTCTTAACAGTAGAAATTCCAGTAACAGCCAGAACAGTATCATCAGCAATAGTCGTAAAGCTCCCGGCTGTATAACTAGCTCCCATTAAGTTTCCCGCTTCATCTGCAACGTTACTCGAAACATAAATATAATAAGAAGTTTCTAAGTCTAAATTTGCAAGCGGATTAATAACGGCGCGAGTGCCTCCATTTTCTACGCTGATTGAAGCTGGCACGACAGAATTATCACTTGCCTTTCGTAATTCAATATTAGCAGCGGTTAAGGTGGTGGCTTTCATTGCTTCCGAAAAATCAACATAAGGACGAGCATTGAGGGCTACACCAGTAGCATCAGCTAATGGAGATTGACCAGCAACAATTGGTGCAACTAGGTCAGCGGTATTTTCGGTAGTTGTAAAGCCAGAATTAGTTGAACCAATATTAGCAATCATGACATTTCCGACTTTATCAGAAACTCCAGAAATTATGAAATAGTAAGCAACACTATAATCTAAATTTGCATCAGGAATGAAATATACTTTTTGATTACCTTCAGCCAATACCTTTCCTGCAACTTGCGTGTCGGTAGAATCAACGCCAACCATCATTAATTTAATATTGTCAGCATTAACTGTGTCAGTATTTAAAGCTTCAGAAAAATTGAAGAAAATAGGGGCCGAAATAGCTACATTAGTAGCACCATTAGCTGGAGACATAGTTACTACATAAGGCGCAGTAACATCGGCCTGAGTAAAGGTAGCTACAGCTGTACCTGGCAATAAGTTACCACTAGAAACTGTAATATTTACATTACCAGCGGTTGTTTTTCTCAATGTTGTTTCAGCTACACCATTAACTAATGTTAGAATGGTGTCGCCTAAAGCTGCGCCATTATCAGCACTAACCAAAACAATCGTTCCGCTTTGGTTGGTGGTTGGATGATCCCACTGATCTCTTCCAGTTACAGTGACGATACTGGCAGTATTAGTATCAACGGGCGAGGTGGCTACGACAGTCACCTTGCTAATTGGAGCTGGCACGACAATTATATTTTGAGTAGCGGTTGCGAAATTTCCCGAAAAATCAGTGGAAGTCCAGGTAACCACAGTAGTTCCGACTGGAAAGCCAGCGACCGGAGCATCATTGGTAATGACTGGAGCTGCATCGACAACGTCAGATGTTATTGGAGATCCAATACTGACTGTTGACAAAACACCATTAGCGACAAATCCAGTGACGTCGGCCGGGGCAGTAATCGCCGGAGCTGTCGTATCATGAACATGAACATTAAAGTTTGAAGTGGCGGTATTTCCCAAAGCATCAGCTGAGGTGCAAGTGACAGTTGTGTCACCCAAAGCAAATTGGGATCCTGAAACTGGCAAACAAGCAACAGTGGTTGTGCCATCAAATACGTCAACGGCTTCTGGGCTAACATAATCAACGATAGCGCCAGTGATTGAAGTAGCTTCAGCGACAACCTCTGCATGAGAGGCAATAACTGGGGCAACAGCATCAATCTTAATATTCTTATTAAAACTCAAAGAATTAGTCTCACTTGGAACTGGCAAGGTCAGATTTGAATCATTGCCGGCAAAATCGCGAATAGACTGACCATCTAAATTTAAGGCATCACCAGCAATAGTGTCCAAATCCAAAGAATTATCACCTGATTGGACAGTGTAGCTGAAACTCACAATTGTTGAACCGGTACCAGTGGAGTAATCGGCAGTGCGATCAGTCGCACCAGTTTCTAAAATTAAATATGGGCGTTGATCGATAGTATCCCAGCAATGGTCACCCCAATAACCACAACCCCAAGGTCGATAATATGTTCCAACATTTACAGGTTCGCTAAATTCAACTGAGACAACAATGTTTTCACCAGCCTTGTAATCGCCATCAGCCTTATCGGAAGTAACATTAACAACTGTTGCTGGAGTGACATCATAAGTAATTCCAGTACTGGTCAAGGTTCCAGCATTGCCAGACATGTCAGTTCCGTCAAAAGTAACAGCATAGACACCTTCAGCCAAGGAAATTCCGGCGGCAGTTAAAGAGGCTTGAGAAATGGTATGAGCTCCAATAGTCAATTCGCTGCCAGATAAAGTATAAACTGCTGAAACAGGCCCATTAACACTAATGGAACCGCTAGCCAAAGCTTCACTCAAAGTATAAGAAACTGTGTAATCAGCTTTAATGAAAGCATCAGTAGCTGGAGCAGTAGCAGAGAAAGCCGGCTTGGTGGTATCGACGACGACAACATTAAAAGTTGTGGAAGTAGCCACGTTGCCATGGGCATCTGTTTTGGAACAAGTGACAGTAGTGGTACCCAAATAGAAGGTTGAACCAGAGGCTGGCAAGCACGATGAGATTAAATCACCATCAACCAAGTCATGGGACATTGGCGCAGTGAAACCGACGCCAGCACCCAAAGTTGGGTCAATTGAAGCTTCAACTCCAGTAATGTCGGCATGAACATCAATCACTGGGCTAGTGGTATCAAGAATCGTGACTATTTGAGTAGCAGTTGCGAAATTTCCGGAACCATCAGTCGCCGTCCAGGTGACAGTTGTTTCTCCTGGGGCAAAACCAGCTGCAGGAGCATCATTGGAGATAACTGGTGAAGCATCAGCGATATCGGAAACAATTGGTGATCCTAAGCTGACAATGGTAAAAGGTCCAGTTGCTTCATTAGTAACATCAATCGGTGCAGTGATGACTGGTTTAGTTGTATCAATTACGCTAACAACAAAAGTTGAAGTTTGAATATTTGAGGCACTATCACTGGCAGTGCAAGTCACGGTAGTATTGCCCAACGCAAAAGTTGAGCTAGAAACTGGCAAACAAGAAACTGAAACCGCACCGTCAATATTATCAGTTGCTAATGGAGTATCATAAGTGACTGTGGCGCCAGCAAATGAAGTTGCCTCAATACCAGAAACATCAGCATGGGCAACGATTTCCGGTTTAGTAGTATCAATAAAATTAATGATAACGTCACCATGGGCAGTCAAACCACTAAAACTCAAGGTGACACTCCCCTTGTTAATAAAGGTTAGGGTTCGAGTAACAAGTCCGCCGACAGTGTTGCCACTGCCGCCAATAATCCCCCCTGCGGAAGCTAAAATGGCAACTGGAGTATTATCTTGAACTTGATTGCCAGCAGCATCAGTAACAGTGATAGTCAAAGTCACGGTTGTACCTGGGGTTAGACTAGCTTCTGGAGATACTGTACTAGCTGAGATCGTGCCATTTCGCGCCGCACCGGCGGTAAATGATACGGATTCTGTCTGATCAATTAATATTCCACCAATTGTTACGGAAACAATTTTATCTTCCGCCTTAGTAGATTGTAAACGAATGATAGCTTGTCCATTAACATCAGTAGTAACCGTTAATGGATCATAGGAAGCGCCGGTACTAGGAGCTGCCGAGATACTAACTACTTGACCTGCGAGAACATTTCCGAAAGCATCCTTAGCGGTAATAGTATAAGTAGCTGTACCTCCGTCAGTCGTAACAACGCCCGGATTATTGCGAGTCAAAGTAGATTGACTGGCACTAATTGGACCACGGTTGACAGTCACAGTAAAAGTGGTTGAAGTTGCATGATTGCCGGCGACATCAGTAGCATTACAAGTAACAGTTGTGTTTCCGATGGCAAAAACAGACCCAGAAGCTGGCAAACAGACTGCTGTTCCAGTCGCATCAACATTATCAGTTACAGCAGGAGCAGTATAAATAACATGGCCAGAACCCAAAGCATCAGCGGTTGCAGTGACGGTTGAGTGAGGAGCGATTACTGGAGCCACCGTATCAACAGTATAAGTAACAATGACTTGAATATAATCGACTGACGCTGTTCTATTTCTAGCTGGGGTTGCGTTGGTATTTATGGCAGATAAATCAACGCCAAAATTGGCGCTATTTATATCAGCTGGAGTCCATGAAGTGCCCCAAAGATCAGATACTGACCCGTAAGTTGCAGCACCTTCAGTAGTTGGCCAATTTGTTCCAGTTACAGCCTTATTATCCCCAGTAATTACTCCACCCTTAACTAAACTAACTACATGATCACGGATTAATGGGTCAGAGGTACCACTAGTATAACGACCAACCACGACTTGGATTCCATTAATTGTCGCATTAGTCGGAATTGCAAAACCATAAGAACGCCCTGCCACATAATTGCTAGTGGCAGTTCCACCGCCAGGCAAATCAACGGTGGCATAAACATTATTATTGGAAACAATATTAGCAGGAACTGTCCACGCATATGTTCCAATTCCAGCGACGTTTGTACCAGAACCAGCGAAATTTGGACCACTGGTCGCAGCTGAAGCTGTATTAATAAAAAAGCCGCAGACAAAAAGCATTGTCGCGACTACTGCAATTTTTCCTCCATTTTTAAAAACCTTATTTCTTGAAAAAGAAATAATTGACTCGAATAATTGTTGCATTGCTATGCTATTAATTATTAAAAAGATCGTTTGTAATTAATCAAACGACTCCGTCTAGCAAGACCACCTTCAATGATTTGCCCAGACATGAAACTAATATATGAAACTATTTTAGTTTGCTTATTAAATTGAAATTTAAGAGCGCGAATATACACATATTACGTCCGCTAGTTTTCTTTGTCAAAGAAAAGTTATCCACACTTAGGGACGCTCAACGAAATCACTTCTCATGGGGGCATTATATATTTTAAACCACAAAAAAAGACCCCCGCAAAACCGTAGTTCTGCGGGGGTGTGTCCTAGGTGGAAACCTAGACAAAGAGCGGGCGGAGGAGCTAACTCAAGACATTATTTATCTGTTCCATCTGAATATTCACATTTACAGCTCAGTGACAGTCGCAGACGCCAAAGAAATGTAGACATATCCGGAAACTCCCTCAATACGACGATCTTGGTCCTTAATCTTATCCAAATACCGGTTGCTTAACTTCTGCACATTAACCGCAACGTCTTTTGGCTCACATTCCAAATCATTGAGCTCGATGTCGACTGAGACCTTGTTACCATTATTCCAGTATTCAGCCACAAGGGTCACAAGATACAACTTCTTCATGCCGTCTCTCCTTTGCCTTTTTGCTCTCGCTGTTAATTACGTTGAGCGCTTTTGTTATTAAGAACAATATCAGCAATCGATTTAACTAATCGCTATTATAGCTAATATTTTATACTTTGTCAATCTAATTATCCCCTGACTTGCTAAATACTATCTAATTTTAGATAATTTTTTTGCGAGTATTATCAATCTAAATATAGATTTCCCAACATCTTGCAAATATCCGCCATTTGTGTTATACTAGTACTTATCTAGGCCAAAATCTTGGCCTAATTAATTTTCACTAAAATCCGCCGCGGCGGACCCTACCCCTATGGCCGAAGAAGTACTCTTAAGATTTGATGAAGTAACCTTTGAATACTCCCACAACAAGCCGATTTTAGAAGAGGCTTCTTTTAGCGTGCGACGAGGATCAAAAATCACTTTAATGGGCCAAAACGGTGCTGGCAAAAGCACTTTGTTTGGCTTAATTACCAAAACCCTTAAACCCAAGGAAGGCAACGTCTTCATTACTAAGGATGCTAGTATCGGCAAAGCCCACCAGACCTTAGATCGCGCTGATTTTGAATTAACCATGACAGAATACTTCGCTCGTGCCTTTACTCAAGTCCCAGGCAACCTCAAAAGCCAAATTAGCAAGGTTTTAGACGCTGTTAACTTAACTATCCCCTTCGAGCGCAAAGTCGGAGAGATGAGCGGTGGCCAACAGGCTCGTTTACTCTTAGCCTTTGCCTTAATCCAAAATCCTGACATCCTCTTACTCGACGAACCGACCAATAATCTAGACCAAGCTGGCATTGACCACTTGATCTCCTTCTTGATGCTTTATGAAAAAACCGTCTTAGTTATTTCTCATGATGCTGATTTCTTGAACTGTTTCACTGACGGCGTCATTTATTTAGATAATCATACTCATCAAATTGAAAGCTACAATGGTGACTACTTCACGGTAGTAGAAGAAATTGCCAAACGTATTGAACGCGAACAAATGGAAAACGCCCGCGCCGAAAAAGTTATCAAAGATCGTAAAGAAAAAGTTAACTTCTTCGCTAACAAAGGTGGTAAGATGCGTAAGCTGGCTAAAAAGTTACGCGAAGAAACTGAAGAATTAGAAGACAGTAAGATCGTCGTGCGACGTGAAGACAAGACTATTCGCGATTTCACAATTGAAGAACAAAATGTTATTGGCGATGTGGTAAATATTACCGCTGTTACTACTTTTTATGGCCATTTACCATTAGTTAAAGAAGTAGAAATGACAATCAGAAAAAAGATGCATGTGCTCGTTTCCGGCCCCAATGGTGTCGGTAAAAGCACTTTCTTGCGCTCACTCGTCGCTGGCACCGCTGAGGGCGCCACGATTACTGAAGGCGTCCGCGTTGGTTATTACAGCCAAGATTTTTCTCAATTAGACTTCGATCAGACCGTTTTTGATTCCCTACGCAGTACTGTGGAAGACGTAGAAGTCATGAGTGCCGAAACCATGCGCTCTATTGCAGCTGGATTCCTAATTACTGGTGACTTAATGGGCAACAAAGTTGGTGACTTATCTGAGGGTCAAAAGGGACTATTGTCTTTTGCCCGCTTAGTTTTAATGAAACCAGGCCTCTTAATTCTTGATGAACCAACCAATCACATCAACTTCCGCCATATTCCCGTTATCGCTCAAGCGATTAACAATTACGAGGGCGCCATGATCATGGTCAGCCATATGCCGGACTTCGTTAAAGAGATTAGAATTGATGAAACTTTGGATCTAACCAAATACTAATGGCTACTCCGTCATTGCGAGAAGCCAACAGGCGACGAAGCAATCTTTCTGGCCATGTTCTAGTAATCTTCAAGATTGCTTCGCTGAGCTCGCAATGACGAAACAATATAAAACTAAAATAGCCGCTCACTTGAGCGGCTATTTATATTAACAAAATTATTTTAAGCCATGCTCAGCAAAGCATTGTTTATATTGCTGATCAATGGTTAGCAAATGATCAATCAGCCAATCTTCTAGAAAATCAACCAACTCAAAAGCCAAAGCAAAAATATCATCACCACATTTAGCTTGAATCTCTTCTAATTTAGCCGTAAACTCCCGATGCTTTGCAATATGTTCCTCTGCATTTTCGTAATTAAACTCCTTAAAATACTTTTCTTCGGTCTCAAAATGAAATTTTTTGTAAGCCACCAAGTTACCAATAATCTCCCCAATCTTTTCTTTTTCCGGACCAGTATTAATAGTATCGATCAATAGATTAATAGTCGTAAACATGGCTTTGTGCTGTTCATCAATCAACTCAACACCAACACTGTACTTGTCGTCCCATTCTAATTTCTTACCCATTTCCATATATTTGTCATTATGACTAAGCCGCGGTAAGCAAGGATGCTTGAAAACCGCCATTAAATATATTATAACACTGGAATCTAAATCTGCCTAATGCTAGTTAGGTCATTGACAAAGTTACCATTTATCTTTACACTACAACTTAACCATTGTACCTTTAACCGCCACCAACCCAGGAGACGTCAAATGAATAAACTGTCGTGGATTTTAGCCGTAATTTTCGGATTAATTATTGTTGTTCGGTGCCAGACGGTTATCGCCGCTGAAGACCCGCTTAAAGAGATTAATGCCAGCGGCTTCCCACTTACTACGGGTTTTCATTGGGAATACAATTACGTCAGTGAAGACCAAGATCCTAATGGCAAGTCATTGGCTGACCCCTATGGCAGTCAGGATGGACCCAAGGTCAAGGTAAATCGGGTCGAGCAGACGATGACCATGCAAGTTGGCGAGATTTTGATCGAAAATGGCAATATCAGGGCTGATGTCACTGGTAATAGTTTACTAATCTTTGCCAATCCGGAAAGTGTCCGCGACTACAGTTGGGTTTATCAACCCTCAACTGGCGGTTTCTGGGAAGGGACGACTTCATTACGTAACGATTTCGTTGATAATCGACTCGGTTTAACTGCTGGCCGACCATTACTGCTGTTGCCGCCAAAAATCGGCCGACACTGGGGAGAAATATCGGAAGTTAAGCGTAACGATACGATGTATCGCTGGGAAGTTGAGACTAAAGAAGTTGTCAAAGTTCCCGCCGGTAACTTTATGTGCTATCGCCTAGCCTATCGCACTAACCCCGATCACCAGATCATTTGGTTTTGCCCCAAGGTCGGCATTGTTAAAATGCAATATGTGCATCACGGCACAATCATGAATACGTTTATTGAACTTACCGCTTATGGTCAAAAAAAATAAGCACAACAAAACCCGTCAGATAACTTCTGGCGGGTATTTTAATATTATCACTGCCAGCTTTATTTAGTCGCAAAATTAAAAAAACCACCGCTACCCCCATAATTACATTGATTGCATAATGGCGAAACTGTCCGATCTAAATTATCAATCGACTGGCGAAAAGACTCAAAAGCGACATTTGTCCAAATATCTTCCAACCGATTATCTTTAACATTACCAAAACAATTAATCTCATAAAAATCACAACAACAACTGACAATCTTGCCACTGGGCCGCACACATAATACATTATGAATTCGATCGCAACCAGCCTGAAGTGCCTGTTGGGGTTTTGCTGCCCCCTCATGGCTAATATTACCGCCTCGATTATCTAGAAGAAACGGTTGCCGCTGATCAATGATCTCAATCAGATAATCTCGTGATTTTTTAAAATTACTAATCTTAGCAAAAGTCGCATCGTCATAAGTCGAAACCTTAAGTTCACTTAAGCCAGCAGCAAACAGCCGATCCAACTTATCAAGATCTAACAAATCGCCATTACTGGCAATCATATGCCAAGCGTCAGGATTTTTTTGTTTGGAATAATTAATAAACTCGAAAATCCGTGGATCCGTTAGGGGCTCGTTAGTTTCAAAATAACCAATACGTCCCTTAAAGCCTAAGTCGGCTAGATTATCAACAATTTTTTTAAATAATTCTGCACTTAATTCAATATTTTCCGGTTGATCACAATGACCATAATAACAATAAGAGCATCGACGTGTGCACCGATTATTGGTTTGTATTTTGATGTGTTGAAATAATTTTGTCACAAATTACTGCCAAATTTTATTAAGCTCGTCCCTTTTAATAAAGGGGTCGACTTCCTCACTGGCAAATAAGTCAGCTTTAGAAAACCAAGCTGATGCGCTATGCTCTTCAGAAATTACAACTACTTCCGAACCAGTCAAAACTTCATTAATAGTAAAAACAATACCCAACAAATCTTTGCCAGTATGATTGCTCTGCCAAATCCAAACGGGATCGCCCACCGTTAATCGTAGCCCAGTTTCTTCTTCTAATTCCCTTTTTAAGCCAGCCTTAACTTCTTCACCCTGATGAATGGTTCCACCAGGCAAAGTATAGAGTCCGCCCGGTCGATTTCTTTTTAATAATAAAACCTGATTAGCATTATTAACAATAATAGCCTGAGTTGTAACTCTAGCATTGAGCTTTTCCATAAACATTTGATAATTAATTTTATACTATCTATTATGTCACATTATTACATTATTAGCACACTCGCCCAAAAATTACAAGGATTAGATCAATTAAAAAAGCGCTTGTTTAGACAAAACAAGCGCCAAACTAACAAACTTACCAAACCTCATACTTAATTACTGCCCAAGGCGTCAGCAACAAGATCCAAAAGTACAACCAGGGGCTCTGATGCTCCACATAGTACAGGTCACGTTCGAGTCGACGTTCTGGCTCAATGTGGCTTTTCCGAAAACCATAGACTTGGGCTAGTCCTGACATGCCCGGCAACACTTGCAGTCGCTTTTTGTATTGCGGCAGCTGACTAGCATACTGCTCAACCAAGTGGGGTAACTCTGGTCGCGGTCCGACTAAACTCATGTCGCCTTTGATGACATTAACCAATTGTGGTAATTCATCGAGACTATAGCGACGGAGCAAGTGCGAAAACCTTGAGATCCGAGGATCGTGTTTGGTAATCGGACCAAGTTTACGCATCGCTAAATTTTCCGGCGTTGGCTTCATTGTCGTAATCTTATACATACCAAACTGCCGGCCGTCCTTACCAATCCGGTTGTCCTTAAATATTGCATGGCAACGCAGATGGCACTTGGTCACGACGATAATCGTTACCAGAACCGGCGAAACCAGCACTAATATAAACAGCGCTAACACCAAATCGACTAACCTATTTACAACCTTCATAACTCACCCTCCATAATGGCTTTGATTTTCGCCGTAACCCAATCGAGGTTACCGAAAATTTCGAAAGTCTGACTTTGTTTGTAAATATCCCTGGCCAAAGCCAATACTCGCGTACTGACTTCCTTTTGGTTGAGTGGCTGATAGACACTTTTAGTTGTCACCAGCACCAACTGCAAAGGATCATAAAAAAACGATAGTGGTTGATATAGAGCAACTTCGGAGAAGCTACTTTCCACATCCACTAGTCGGCGACAAGTACAATATTCATCGTTCACCGGAACGACCTTAACTCGCACTACTAAATCGATTGGCGTCGCCTCAGTCTTCTTCTGACAAAGGTCCGCCGCCACCGCAATAAATCTGTCTTTCCCGAACGTCTTCAACAAATACAGATACTCGGGAAAATATAACCGAATGGTTTCCGGTCGCAGTCGAATCGGCTTAGTACCGCCAAACATGGTCGGTCGGCCCTGTAATCTGCCGATCAATAAGCGATCATTACCCAGATACCGATAACCGTCTTTAAGCAACTTCAGGCTGGTAATGGACTTGCCAGAAGCGAATCCACCAACCAACATTAAGCCACGTCCTTCCGGTGACCGCAGTCCAACTGCATAAGCCAAAACATTATCGACAGACAAGTAAAGGTGCGAAAAATGATAGACCAGTAAAATTTCTAAATCATTCCTCCAGAGCGCACTTTCGTTAAAATAGAAGAAAGTCTGCCGAGCCAGAGGATCAATATAGAGAGACGTTTCGGGCGCCACCATGACCGTAAATTCCCAATCATAGTCACGAGAAATCGCCTTGTAACAATAATAACTCGGAATAGCCCGATCCGCGACATCCTGATAATAGGCCAGGACTGCCGGCGAGTTGGTTTTCAGCAGAATTTTGAAATCCAGCGAACTTAATGTGCAGGAAAGAATCTCTGGCATCTTAAGTCCTCCTTATTCGGATTTGTGTCCGAGCAAATTCATACGCCTCATCACCATTCCCGACAATAACTAAACGCGGACCTAACAATTCTTTCAGAAACTCCCGTGTCTGATCAAGTGACTCCTGAAATAAAACCAGATCAGTCACATCCGGAGTATCACCGCGTTTGACCATGTTTTTCAGACAATCGTCAAATGGTGTTGCGATCAGTACCACAAAAGTCGGCCACCAACTCCTGGTCAGTGGCAGCAACTCAGCGGCGGTAATTAGTCGCTTCCGGAAACACAGATTAGAAAAATCACAGAATGACGAACGCTCCATTAGCAATAAATCGGTACAAGCCGACAATTGCCGCAAGATTCGTTGTCGATAACTCACCCACTCCAGAATACTAGTCTCATCCCTAGTTGCTCGTTTCAGACTATAAGGAAAACCAGTACCAAACCAGAGGGTTTCAGTTTGCGGCGAAACTTCGGCCGCTAACCGTTTAATAACAGTGGTTTTACCCGCTCCCATTAAACCCTCGAAGTCAATTGACAAGGCTTGTTTGAGTCTAATCATGATGACTTACCTCCAAATCCATGATTCACCGGTCTGCTGATAACGTAACTGCTGGGCGTGATAATGACTCGGCCAGAAACAACCAGAGCAATGCTCTGTATCCTTAGCTCGAGCTTCCAAAACTTTAGAAAAGTTGCTTGAGTCCTCCAAAGAAAAGATTGAGTACTGACTCAAGTGCTCTCCTTTGATGTCATTGCAACTCATTAATACGCCATCGGCATCGATCCTTAACTCACTAATTACTGGAGCGCAATGCCAATTAAGGTTAATGGCGTAGTCCGGCAAGATAGTCAAGTATTCAACCGTATTAGATAACAACGCACCATCACGCTTCGCAGCAATCATCTTACCGACAAACTCTTGCAGTCGACCCTTATCCGACTCAGTAAAAGCAGGTGGTAAATTTCGGCCACGCGTTTGCCAATGATCGCCCGGACTAGCATGATAAGGCAGAATATACAGAGAAATTCCTTGTGCCGTTAACTGTTTCAAAATCAACTCAATCTGCTCCATGTTCTCGGGACGCAAAACTGAATATGCAGTTAATTGCGGCACGCCAAGTTGCTGCATCAAAGCTAAAACTTCGTGAGCACGCAGACTCTTAGCGGTACTACAACTATCAAAACCATTTGGTCCGAGAACATCCATACTAGTGGAAAATCGTTGCAATCCTGCTCGCGCCAAACCGGCATAAATCTCCAGATCCGACATCGAGTTGGAAACAATGGCTAAATCCAATCCAGTCACCTCACGGTTAAACTGAACTAATTCAACAATGCCCGGATAGGTTGTTGGTTCTCCACCTAAAATAGAAACCTTATTAATACCTAAAGATTGCAAAATCAAAAAAGCTTTTTGCCAATCTTTCAGTGTTAATTCGTGGTAGTTCAACGCCAGCTTTCGGGTGCTGCAATGCTCACAAGAGAGATTACAGCGTCGAGTAATGTAGATGCCGCAGGTCGTGATCGGATAGACGTTAGTGTCGATGTTCATATAACATCTCCTTTTGTTGTGTTTTAAGTTGTCAATGTCCAGCAATAGACATCAAGATAACTCTTAACTATAGTCGATAGTCTGATCTTTGTCAAGCCTTTTCTACTAATGCAAGGGAATTAGTGATTACGCCGAGATTATTAAGAATAATACACTCAAGCTGATTCTATTTTGTTAATTCTCTATGTGCTATAATAAACACAAATAACCAAACTTATATGAAAAAATATTACCTCGGCTTAATTACTTTATTTTTCTTGTCGGTCGCCCCAGTTAGTGCCGCCACCGTCGCTAAAGTCGTTGTCTATAAACCAATAACTCCCGTAGCTTACACGCCAATAACTTGGGCCAAAGCGCCGGGTATCAATTCATATTTTCGTGCACCTGAAGGTAGCGGAGCGATTGATTTTATTACTCGCATCTATTTACCGCAAAATCAAATTAATTTTGTAACGGCGACCGCCACTCCGATCAACCAAACCATTACTGTCGTCGATACTGAAACTACCGTAGCGCCTGATTCCAACACTAGTAGTAATGATATTGGCTCCTACCCTAGTCTAGCGTTTAAACGCTTAGGCGCCGAGACCGCCAAAAACTTAACACCAAATACGAAGTTCCTCTGGGACGCGCCTTTCTTCAACATGCAACCGGAGTTTACTGATTTAAGCATGGCACTTAAATATACTAATGGCACTTCGACGACTATCACCGGCGGTGTTCGCTCTTTGGCCGATTTAGCTCACCCACGCAAAATGTTGGTTGTTAATAATCAAACCGGCCAAGCCACCATTAAAGATTTTGATTCCGAATATTTTATAAATAGCACTAATGGTGATTTAGCGATTGAGGGCTTTGCTCCGACTGTTGCCAAATCCGACAATGCTAGTGGCGCAGCCTCGCGTTTATTCGTAGGGGTTTCGAGTGACGGTAAAGAGTTAATGGTTTATTGCAGTCAACTGGCTACCGTTGGTGAAGCTAGCGCCGCCCTCGAGAATGCCGGGGCTTCTATAGACAATCAAATTCAAGTCGATGGCGGTGGCAGTGCCGCTTGTGGCTATAATCTGCCTGGTCAATACTTTGTCGAACCAACTCGCACGTTACCCTTGCTAATGGGCGCTGAAACAATTTTACTGCGCGGTAACATTACTTTAAGTAATACTAAAGTCCGTAATGGCGCGACCGCCAAATCCCCCATCATTAAGCAATTAGCCAAAGGCGTCGCTGTCCGCGTCTACGAGGAAAAATCCGGCTACTACCGCATCAGCGACAAACAATGGGTCTTAAAAACAGCCGTCAAGAAAATTTAATTTTACATTTAAAAAACAACGGGCATTCAACTCGTTGTTTTTAATTTGAATCAATTTATTTTTTGGCAAACTTCTTTAAAGTTTTACTAATAACCATTACTACTTGCTTATCTAAAACAGTTGGCAAGATTTTATTCTTAGTTGGTTTAACAACTGAGGCAATCGCTTGTGCTACCGCAATCTTCATTTCCGTTGTTACTTGTTTAATTTTATAATCCAATAAGCCACGGAAAATTCCGGGGAACACTAAAGCGTTATTAATTTGATTGGGAAAATCGGATCGGCCAGTACCAACAATCCCCGCGCCCGCCGCTAAGGCGGCCTCCGGCATAATCTCGGGCACCGGATTAGCCATCGCAAAAATAATTGGCTCAGGTGCCATACTTTTAATCATCGCTGGCGTCAACTGATTACCTTTGGAAACTCCAATAAAAACATCGGCTCCAATTAAAGCTTGTTTCAAATCACCTTTTAAATGACTCCTATTAGTTTTCAGGCTGATATCACACTTAACAGTATTCAGGTTCAGACAATCCTGGTAAATTGTGCCGCGGCTATCAAGTAAAATAATATCGGCAACTTGTTGTTCGATTAATAATCTAGCGATCGCAATACCCGCTGCTCCCGCACCATTGATGACGATTTTTAAGGAAGACAGCTTTTTCTTCGTCACCTTAACCGCATTAATTAAGGCGGCTAAAACTACGATCGCGGTCCCGTCCTGATCATCGTGAAAAACCGGAATTGTTAATTCTCTTTCTAATCGTTCTAAAATTTCAAAACATTCTGGCGCCGCAATGTCTTCCAAATTAATGCCGCCGAAACTCGGTTCAATTTCTTTACAGAATTTAATAATCGCCTCGGGCTCGCGTGAATTAATACATAGTGGTATCGCATCAACCCCACCTAATTCTTTAAAGATCACTGCCTTACCTTCCATGACTGGCATCGCTGCTTCCGGACCAAGATTTCCTAAGCCCAAAACAGCAGTACCATTACTAACAATTGCCACTTGATTGGAGCGGTTAGTGTAAATCCACGATTTGCTTTTATCAACACCGATCGCCGCTGAAACCGCTCCGACACCCGGAGTATACGCCAATGACAAATCACTCTGATTTTTGATTGCTATTTTTGACTTTATTTCGATTTTACCACGATTTTTCTGATGTAGCTCTAATGACTTTTTATTATAATCCATATGTTGAAATATTTAATTGTTCTAATTGTATCATTTATACAAAGATATTGCGATTTAACTTTCAAAATCATTAATCGACCGAAAATTAGCCAGCTATGAGCTTAAATGTTATAATATTTAGGCAATCAGCTCGAAAAACTAACGCGCTACTTATGTTAAAAAAATTTCTTTTAGTCTTCGGTGTTATTATTATTTTTACCGTCTACAGTCTTTATCAATATAATGGCTTTATCACGATTGGCGACGATGTTGGCGCCAACAACGAAACATCAGCTTTACCTCAGACCCTCCCAACGGCGAGCGCTCCGATTTCTGGCGAGATTGAAGATGATGATATGGTGCCAGTTGCCACCAACCCGGTAACTTCACCAGCACCCGTTGCCACTCCCGCTCCAGTTAAAACTCCGACCCCCACAACACCAACTGGCGTCTATCGCAATGGCACTTATAATGGCAATATAGTTAATGCCTACTATGGAAATATTCAAGTTCAAGTAGTTATTAGTAATGGCAAAATTTCTGACGTGATTTTTTTGAATTACCCCAGTGATCGTCGCAACTCGATCGCGATCAATAATTATGCAATGCCCATCTTAAAATCCGAAACGATCCAAGCCCAAAGCGCTTCAGTCAACGCTGTTTCTGGTGCCACCTTCACTAGCCAGGCCTTCAATCAATCATTAACTTCTGCCTTAAACCAAGCTAAAATTTAATTATGAAAGAAACTCGAGTCATGATGAACATGCCGATTACGGTTGAAATTACTGATACTTCAGCAACAACTACAGCGATGGAAAAAATATTTTCCTATTTTGAGTATGTTGAAAATAATTTTAGTGTTTTTAAAAATGATAGCGAAATCAGTCGCCTTAATCGTGGTGAATTACTGCCGGCCGATTACAGTCAGGAAATGAAAGAGGTATTAGAAAAATCAGACGCCACCAAACAAAGCACTAACGGCTACTTTGATATCTGGATCGCTGGCCGCCTTAATCCCTCCGGGCTAGTCAAAGGCTGGGCCATTCACAACGCTGCCAAATTACTGCTGGCCGACGGTTTTAGGAATTTCTATGTTGACGCTGGTGGTGATCTGGAAGCGCACGGTCACAACGCTAACGGCGCCCCTTGGACTATCGGCATTAGAAACCCGTTTAACTTAAATGAAAATGTTAAAATAATTTACTTACCCGAATCAGGCTTGGGGGTCGCGACTTCCGGCACCTATATTCGCGGCCAACACATCATTAATCCTCACGATAACTCAACACCCTTAACTGACATTGTCAGTCTGACAATTATTGGTCCCAACATTTATGAAGCTGATCGCTTCGCTACCGCAGCTTTCGCTATGGGGCGATCAGGCATCAATTTTATTGAAGGACTCAATGGCTTTGAAGGTTATAGTATCGATCAAGCTGGCCGGGCAACTATGACTAGCGGTTTCGAACAATACACCATTAAACCAGCAGTAGCAACTTCTAAAATTTAACTTATGCTAAAATTCATCGACAACTGGCTCAATAAAATTACCATGTATCGCCTGATTCTCTACTATTTGATCGGGTTGTGGTTGGTGGCGATTGTATTTTCGGCGCTTGGCATCATGCCTTATCGTGTTTCGGCTTTATTATTTTCCGCCTTTTTTATTACCGTTGTTTGCTGGGTAGTTAATAAAGTTTTTGCGATTGTTTACAAAGCGCCGATGAATATGGAATCGCTTTATATTACAGCGTTTATTCTGGTGTTAATTATTACCCCCAATCAACCAACTAATTACCTCCAATATCTGTCACTGGCCGGCTGGGCAGCAGTCTGGGCCATGGCGTCCAAGTTTATTTTTGCCTATCGTAACAAACACATCTTTAATCCCGCGGCCATCGCGGTCGTTATCACCTCCTTCGCCCTTAATCAATCAGCGACTTGGTGGGTGGGAACCGCGCCGATGGCTTTCTTTGTCATTATTGGCGGTATTTTAATTGTTCGTAAAATCCGCCGTACTGATTTGCTTTTAAGTTTTTTTGGAGTTTCTCTAACTTTGATTTTTGGTTATTACCTCTGGGTCGGCCAAAATTTCTGGACCATCGCTCAAAATTCACTACTCTCCTCTTCGTTGCTGTTTTTTGCTTTTGTGATGCTGACCGAACCCTTAACCACACCACCAACGCGCAAACTACGAATTATTTATGGCGCTTTAACCGGTTTCTTGTCCGCGCCCTTTATTCATCTCGGCTCAATTTATTTCACACCAGAATTAGCACTCGTCTTAGGTAATATTTTTTCCTTTGCCGTCAGTCCAAAACATAAGTTAATTTTGTCGCTCCGCAATATCACGAAGATTGCCAATGATACTTACCATTTTTGGTTTGATAGCGATCGTGAGTTAACTTTTAAGCCTGGTCAATATTTGGAATGGACTTTGAGCCACCCGCAACCAGATAGCCGTGGTAATCGCCGTTACTTTACTATCGCCTCCGCACCAACCGAAAAAGGTATTGGCCTCGGGGTCAAGTTTTATCCCCAGTCCAGCACCTTTAAGCAACATTTAGCTCAGTTAAAACCCGGTGATCAAATTATTGCTGCTCAATTAGCCGGCGACTTTACCTTGCCAACCGACCCCAACAAAAAGCTCGTCCTGATTGCCGGCGGTATTGGTATCACCCCCTTCCGCAGCATGATTCAATATTTAATTGACACCAAAGAGCAGCGCGACATCGTTTTAATGTATTCCAATAATCAACTAGCCGATATCGCTTATCAAGACATTTTGACCGCAGCACAAAAGCAACTCAACCTTAAAACAATTTACGTCTTAACTGATCAAGCAACTATGCCAGCCAATTGGCACGGCGAAAAAGGTTACATCGACGCCGCCATGATTACTCGAACTATTCCCGATCACCAAGAGCGATTATTTTATATCTCTGGTCCGCACTCAATGGTGGTTAGCGCCATCGAAGCATTGAAGCTTCTCAAAATTACTGGTGACCATATTAAAACTGACTTCTTCCCTGGCTTTGCCTAAAATAATTTATATATGTATGACTGATATTAGAAAATATTCTGACCGAAAAGAATATTTAATAAAAGCAGTGTCCGAGAGAAGAAGAAAACTTCGTGATCTAGCAATACAATATAAAGGCAATAAGTGTGAAATCTGCGGCTACGACAAATGCCGACAAGCTCTTGAATTTCATCATAAAGATACCACCTTGAAAGACTTTGGCATTTCGGCCAAGGGATATACGAGAGCATGGAAAAATATTAAGAACGAACTGGATAAATGTATTATGGTATGTGCTAATTGTCATCGAGAACTCCATAATAATATTTAAATTATTAAAAAAACAGAGACTTAATTCTCTGTTTTTTAAAAAATATTTGAAGTTAGATTTTTAACCTTTTAAATATTTACCGGCAACACTCAAAGCAAATGAAGGCAAGATAATAAAAACGATGGCAAATAAAAGTCTGATCAAGATTTCGCTAATAAATGAATCCGCCTTATCCGGACCAGAGCCAGTAAACACCACTAAGAGTCCAATAACCCCGAAGGCAATCGAAGCACCAATAAAAATCTGCGTGGCAATTTTTTGCATATTTTTGGTTTAATTTAAGGGCTTAGCCCTGAGGCGTAAAGCGCCACCAATAACGGTGGTGACAAGTTACAGTAAACAAGTTCTAGGCTCAGCGGACTGGATTCGAACCAGTAACCTACCGGTTACACTTATCCCTAACTTTCGTTAAAGCGTGGACTATATCATTACCTTTTTTCCTGACGGAATTTTAGGTATCGGGCGCTTCGAATTAGCTACTGCTAACCCTACTCCCTTGCGGGATAGTCTCTGCACCTTTCCGCCGAGGCGGACTTGGCTCAGGATTACCATTTTAAAGGCTTCCCTGAATTCACCCGATTTTCATTCCGAAGTTTCCTTCGGAAGCTGCGTCTTATTTGTTCACAGCCGGTTGCTCTACCATTGAGCTACCGCTGAGCTTAAAGCTTGTTTATATATCATCCGTTTTTTAACGGACTTATTTTAAGGTAGCGATGTTAATCATATTAGCAATAATTTCGACCTTTGTCAATAATTTATTGGCTGTGGACAAACCACTAACGATTACACTAATTATTTAAATTTCTTGACATTTTTTTAAAAATATGATAAAAATAACGATGCTCTTTCACAATCACCAGCCCTCATTATTAGAGGGTAATTAACACTAAAAGGAGTTGACTCAATGCAAGCTAAGCATGATTTGCGATATTTAGACTTACTACTATGCGCCATCATGATTATTCCCATGGCGTTAACAATTATGATTTTCGCGCTACTGATTAAACTCACTACCAATCATTCCGCTTTCTTTATCCAAAAACGAATCGGCCTGAATGGCGCGATTATTAACGTCGTTAAGCTCCGAACAATGTATGAGCAGGAAAAAACCAACTGCTTGGGCCGATTTTTGCGGCGCTTTGGTCTCGATGAACTACCGCAAGCCTGCTGGAATATTCCCCGCGGCGAAATGTCGTTTTTCGGACCACGCCCCTTGCCCCTAGAAGAGGCCGGGGCTAACATTGTCAGCGGTCGAACCTGTCGCCGCTCCGGCATTATCAATATCTTTTCAGCCATTGCCGGTCCAGCTAAAGGCCATCAGCCGACGGAACTGCATTATTATTTCGAAGACTTCGAATTGCAACATTGGTCAAAATTATGGATAGCCAAGCTCATTCTGGCTTTGATTCATTCATTGTTGTGGCGCAAAAACATGGCGGCGCGTTTAAGATTCTTCGGTTTTGACCAGCAACTACTGGAACTACTGAAGGAAACGACCAACCGCACACCAGGAGATAATCATGGGATTTCATCGATGCCAATACTGCCTTGAACCAACCAGGGAGCCACATCAATTTCCCAATCTGTCGACTGGCGATATTAATTTATCGTTCACTAGTGGACGGAGTTGGGTCATGCCGGATATGATCTGTCATTACATGGCAGATCACAAGTGGTTACCCCCGCAAGATTTCATCGACGACGTGCTGACTAGCAAGCTCTGCATAAAGCACCAAGGCTCGAGTGGCTACCAAACAGTTGCCCAATCAATTAGGCGAGTAACTACTATTATGACCGGAACTAAAATCGGTTATCTAACCGGTGATTTTACCACCGGAACTGTACCGCCCGGTTTCCTAGCTCGATTGAAGATACTAATGGATTTGGCCACGACTAATTTAATGCGGGTGCAAACCAAAGGTTTACCGCCAGCCTACATTAAATCAGCGGCCATCAAGGATCAAAACGGCGTCGTCTATGTTGGCCATCGCCATCACAAAATCTTCCCGCTGATGCCCGAAGAATTGATTCGCGACAGCGTCCAGGGATTCGTCACTAATGCCGACCGCTTCGTTACTCGTGAAGAAGGCGCCGCTATCGCTTATACTGCCGGGCAAATTCCCGAACCGAAGAAGACTTTATTTTCCGAAGATCTTTATTAAACAACAACGGCCACCCCGCAAGAGGTGGCCGCTTTTTTTTATATTTATGATAACTACAGGATTCCCGCCTTCGCGGGAATGACAGCGGATTAGTAATCACGTAACTTTTCAATACCTTTAATCTTCATCACTTTTTCTAAGGCTTTGGCTTCGATCTGACGGATACGTTCGCGAGTCACATCAAATTCCTTACCAACTTCTTCTAAGGTATGAGCCACACCATCTTTCAAGCCAAAACGCATTTCCAAAACTTTTTGTTCTCTAGGCGTTAATTCGGACATCACCTCTTTAACATAATCGCTCAAGATTTCTAGCCCAGCAGAACGATCGGGCGTCATGGTCTTCTGGTCTTCAATAAAATCTTCCAACACACTATCTTCGCTATCATCACCAACTGGCGTGCCGAGTGAAATAGTTTCTTGCGAGATTTTAATAATATGATTAACCTTATCCAAATCATCACCCATTTCCGCCGCAATTTCCTCGGGCATTGGTTCACGTCCTAAGTCCTGTACTAAGCGTCGTTCCACTTGTTGGAAACGATTAATATTTTCTACCATATGCACCGGAATACGAATCGTACGGGATTGATCAGCGAGTGATCTAGTAATTGCCTGGCGAATCCACCAGGTAGCATAAGTCGAGAATTTGTAACCTTTATGATAATCAAATTTTTCAACAGCACGGAAAAGACCGATGTTGCCTTCTTGAATCAAGTCTAATAATGATAAATTTTTACCAGTGAATTTCTTAGCGATCGAAACCACTAAACGTAAATTTGATTTAATTAATTTTTGTTTCGCTTCAGCATCACCACGTTCAATCCGCTTCGCTAATTGCACTTCCTCATCAGTCGAGAGCAATGGCACCTTGCCGATTTCGCGCAAATACATTTGAATCGAGTCAGCGGAGATATCCCCCAAATCAATATTATCAGACAAAGTAATCTTAGCAGTTTTTTTGGCGGTTTCTAAATTCAATAAGCCAGTACCTGGTTTCGCTAGTAACGATGGAGTTTCCACCACTGCCAAACTCGCTGCTTCTAAATCATCAAGTAGAGTTTCATATTTATCGAGATACTCTTCGATTTCCGGAAACAAAAAAGAAATTTCTTGTTCCGTCACAAAACCACGCAACTTGCCCTTTTTGATTAAGGCGTTGATCTCGTCCAAGTTCGGCTCCACGATGACGTGTGGTTCTGGCTTCGGAACAATAACTTTCTTGAATGGTTTTTTAATGGCCTTAGGCTTCAAAAATTTCTTAATTGGTTTTTTAACGACCTTCAAAGATTTTTTGGCAACAACCGGCTTGACGATTTTTTTGATCGCCTTTTTAACTTTAACGGGTTTAACCGCTTTCTTAATTGGTTTTTTCATGTGGCTAAAATTAATTCCGACGGTAGCGCACAAGTAGCGCTAGTGTTAGAATGATTTAAATTAGTACTTCACAAATCATTAGAGCGCTGATTTTTGTTTGATCAGTTCGCTATGCTGTTTGATGATTTCACCGAAGGCTTGGGAGTCTCCGATTTTTTCGGCTCTTTGCATCTCGTTTTGCAAACGAGAAATTTCACGATTAAAATAATTACTTTTCAAGAGACGAATTAAATTATCTAATTCGTTCTTGGCATCTTTGGCTTCCAAGTCAAAAAAATCCTTTTGCGCCAAAAGATAGGACTGTTCTAAATATTTTACGGCATCAGGATTAGCGGCTTGAGTGACGACCATCATATAGAATTGGTCGAATATATTTTGTTCTTCCCGCTCCGTGGCCGTGAGAGTGAACAGTTCATTGTTTCTAGTATAAAACAATATTAAATCTTTGTAAAGACCCTGAGCCAAATCATCGGCAATTACTTCCGGTGCCAGAATTTCCGGTAATTTTGGCAAAAATCCGGGCTGAATCCAAATAATGGCTAAAATTTGCCGAAAGATGCGTAATTCTAGGCTCATAATGGTATTTGGGGACAAGACCGCGCTAGCAGGTTTTTGGGGCTCTACAGTGGCCTTGGACGGGGTCTTCAGAGTGCCTCCAAAACGCGAAATTAGCTCGCGCAAGGCCTCTTCCCTCACGCTCAGCCGATTAGCGATTTCATGAGTCCAATAGTCTTTTTCAATAGGATCATCAATTTTAGCAATCTTTTCGCAGAGGAATTTTGCGACTTGTTTTTTGGTGTCCAAGTCAGTAATATTTTTATCTTTAATTGATGAGTTCCAAAAATATTCTAACGCCGGTTGCGCCTCAGCGATCGCTTGTTTCCAGTCATCCGGATTATTCTTTAAGCACTCATCCGGGTCCTTGCCATTAGGAATCGAGATAATTTTTAAATTAAGATTATAACCTAAAGCGGGATCAATGAACTGGGAAGGTTTACCGAAACGATCAACGTTATTAATTACTCGTTCTTCCTTAACGATACTGGTCAGTAATTCATCGCCACGGTTGGTGGCTTTTTGTCCAGCGGCGTCAGCGTCCAAGGCTAAAAAAATATTATTTGAGAAACGACGTAATAATTGTAATTGTTCTTTGGTTAAGGCGGTACCAGAGGAAGCGACGGTATTTTTGAAACCATGTTGATAACAACTAACGGCATCCATCTGTCCTTCGACCACTACCACAGCATCTTGTTTTCTAATTTCATTTTTGGCTTGCGCTAAAGCAAAGACGATTGCGCTTTTGTTATAAATATCGGTTTGCGGACTATTCACGTATTTCGCCGGCTCATCTTTATCCAGTGTTCGCCCAGTAAAACCGCAGACACGTCCATTATGATCAATAATCGGAAACATAATACGATTGCGGAAACGATCATAGTAACCACTCCCCCGTTCCTTCCTAATACAAAATCCGGCGGCAAATATTTCAGTGTCAGCAAAATTCTTTTTGCGCAAAAAATCAAACAGATTGCTCCAGTCATTAATCGCATAACCAATCCGGAAAGTTTCAATCGTATCTTCCTGCAAACCACGATATTCCAAATACTCCCGCGCTTCTTGCGCCCGCGGTGATTGCAACAAAACCTGATGCCAATACTTGGTCGTCATTTCACAAACGTCATACAAACGATTTTTTTTGTTATGCGCTTCCGGATTCTGTCGGGTTAAGGTAACGCCAGTTTTCTGAGCTAAGATTTTCAACGCTTCAGCAAATTCAATGTTTTCAATTTTCATTAAAAACTCAAAAGCATCGCCACCTTCGCCGCAACCAAAACAATGAAAACTACCGCGCGCCGGTGAAACAATCATTGACGGTGTCTTTTCATTATGAAAAGGGCAATTAGCTTTATAGGCACCCACACCCGCCGGAACCAATTTCAAATACTCGCCGATGAAATCGACGATATCCAATTTATCCTTAATTTCTTGTATTTCCGGGGAAGAGGCCATGGGTTTTAATGCTTATGATTACTATTCAATAATACAACAAATCACCCCCAACCAGCAACGTTGACAAAATTTGCTAAAAATGATAATTTTCAGTATCGAAGTACCTTAACAATTGGCCACAAACAACAGGAGAACATGACATGAACCATTTAACCGATGATTTGATCAGAGTTGCGACGCTAAAAATCGCCGCCCGCTACGTAATTGGAAAGCAGCGAACTCACGATTGTCTGTACCATGGACAGGGCCTCTTTGAGATTGGCGAATACTCAGTTCTAGCTGAAATTAAAGCAGCGGTTCAAGAAATTGATTACAAGCTAATTGTAACTTCAATGGTCTATTTACCCAACGGTAATTTGTTCGTTAATTTTGATCGCTTTATTTAATTAACACACAGGAGTACTGTCAGTGATTAAAGCCTCTGAACTCGACCTGCGCCTGGAACAGCATCGCCAAGAAATTCTCGCTCACTTCAATTCTGCCTTGATCCAACTGGTTACTAAATTTAATAGCAATCGGAATTTCCTAAGACTTTGGGAGAAACTTGACGACGCCACTTTCGAAAACTCGACCCCCTTCGCCGTCAATTCTGATTTTAAGATCTCACTCTTAGACATTATCAATCTGCCCGGTTACGAAAAGTTGCGCGAACTTTGCGCTGAGCGGAATTTCCGTTTGAAAATCGAACTCAAAAATGATCCCGTCATTAGCGAAGCGATCATTTGGCCGACACTTATGATTACGATTACTAAAGTTCAACCTAGCGCTCACCCAGAGTGAGACCGAACAGAAAGGAAGCCGACATGCCGAAACAATCAACTATCGGTGCCGCACTTAAGTCGCGACATGAAAATATTTTGAAAGCACGGGCGGCAGAAGAGGCAATCAGAAAAGATAATATTGCCAGACCATTTCGCCAACAAGCAGAAAAGATGGTCGACGAAATTATGGCGTTCGCTAATAATTGCAGTTTGCCTGACGAACTCATACTTAAGAGAGAATGGGAAGTAGGCTATATAGACATTCAAAAAGAGTTTAAGGAAGTAATCGAGCAAGAAATATACTCGGGGCGCTTAGTTCCTAGTAATCTAATCACCGAATTTTGTAAAAACATCTTCGAGAACTTTAAAACTCAAGGCGGAGGCAAAATTCTGACTGATTTTTGTACCAAGCAAGACCTGCCCCTAAACATTTCTTTAAATGCGGGCTGGACCATCTCCTGCACCATTACCTGGTAAACGCTGAACCATTCCAACCGAAACAAGGATCAGAAAATCGTGGGCAACCAACCGACTGAAGATACGCACCAACTACTGGAAAGATTACGTCAGAATTATGAAGATTATCTGGCGGACTGTCGACGACAGAATGAAGTCATTCGCGAGGAAATGCAACAATTAATCTGTCTGACTTTTAACGAGCGGCTTAATAATCAATTCGCCCAACTTACCAATCTGCGCTATTGGGCGCCACGCTTTGAATTGCAATCGGAAACAGCCAACCAATGCCCCATCTGCTCCATTGCTATTGACGGCATCAAACCTGACCACGGCTGGGTCAACCATGCCTACTTTGCTGAAAAGGCAGCGGAAATGTCCGCCAACTATTCCACGATCAAATTTTATTGGGAGAGATTAGGATTCGACGTCAAAATTCAACGCAATGAAAATAAAGAATTCAACGGAACGATTGTTTTGCAGATTGTTATCGGTTGGCTCGGAAATTCAAAACGCGGCCACCCACGCAGACAATAAATAGTGATCATTTGGCCAAACGATTAAATTACATTCAACCTAGCACTCACCCAGAGTGAGACCGAGTAGAAAGGAAGCCGACATGTCAAATCTAGGGGAGCTACTGCACCTCAAATATACTGAGGCAGTCGAGGCAAGAAAGATCAATGAGGAAAAGATCCGGCAACGGAAAACCTATCCTTTTTCTGATTATCTTATTCAATTAATTACTACTTTGCCTGAGACACTGCTATCAGTTGCCGCAAGTGGGAGGAAATATTTCAAATTGGATTTAGCAAATGAATTCGCTAAAGAAATACAAGAAATTGAAGATGGTTACGGTTTTCGGCACAATCAGCCAGCAAAACAGATGATAGACAGCCTGTATAATGATTTAAAGTTTAATTTCGAAAAAAATTCTTTGGCACCACTAACTGATTTTTGCCAGGAAAACCAGCTAACACTTTGCCTTGCACTTAGTGGCTCAATAATATTCCTAACTATTAGTTGGGAAGAATGGCCACCGGCGCCAACTGAATGAAAATATTGCACTTTCAACAAGAGCCACTCTTACGAGCGGCTCTTTTTTAATTATTGAAATTTTAGTTCTTCCACAGACCATGCAGATTGCAATAGGCGCGAGCGATAACTGCTTCAGCTTCTTCGGGAATTTCAAATTCCGTTTCTGGTAGATCTCCCGGATGAAAGAAATGCTTGTAGCTAATAGTATCTTCAGGAGCATTAGCGGTTTTTGGCAAGACTACCAACAACTCAACCCATTCGATATAGTGCGCCCCTTCCATCGGATGGGCGACTGAACCGACTTTGACGGCCACCTTAGTGCCATCACGCTCCACTACCGGCACATGCTTTTCGGTTGCAGCGTCAGTGCTATTTTCAGTTTGTAATGCCATTTCCTGGCCACAACAAACCAAAGTGCCACCACCAACATGGACCACTTCAACAATATTGCCACAGACTGAGCATTTATAAACTTCGTTTAAAGATGTAACTGCCATATGTTTTTATTACGTCATCCTGAGCTTGCGAAGGATCTCATTCTTTAACCACTAAAATTTTCAGATAAATCCTTCCAACCAGGATTAAAATTATTAATTAAATCTACTTTCTTTTGCCTTATCCATCCCTTAATTTGCTTTTCTCTAATAAGCGAATCATTTATCGACTCACTATATTCATACCAAACTAATTTATCCGCATTATACTTCCTAACAAATTGAGATATTCTTTGTTCTTTGGTTTTATATTCCCAAATTCTTCGCAATAAATCATTAGTAACTCCGATATACAGTACCTTATTATATTTATTAGTAGTTATATAAACATAATAGTATTTTTCCGACATATGTAAAGTAACATGGGATTCTTCACTCCGTTAAACTTCGTTCAGGATGACGCGGCGATTGATTAGTAATTTTCAGATTTTATTTGAGAGAAAGCTTGAGCATGATTACAACTAGGACATTCTTGTAACGCTTCCTTACCAAAATGGACATAACCACATTCACGGCAAACCCACCAAACCTCTTCTTCTTTTTTGAAAACAGTTCCAGCTTCAACTTCTTTTAGGATTTTCAAATAGCGTTCTTCATGATGCTCTTCGGCTTTAGCAATTGATCTCAGGCGCGCCGCTAATTTTGGATAACCTTCCTCATCAGCCGTCGTTGCAAATTCCGGATACATCGTGACATGTTCGTAATTTTCACCGGCAATCGCTGCTTTTAAATTATCGGCTGTGGTGCCATAAGTAGTTGGTACTTCCGCTTCAATTTTAATTGCAGTCAAATCATCGGTTGACAATTTTTTGAGAGTTTGAATTTCTTCAAATAATTTAGCAGCATGTTCACGCTCCTGGTCCGCAGTCATTAAAAATATTTCAGCGATTTGCTCGAAGCCCTCTTTCTTGGCAACTTTGCTATACATCGTGTAACGATTACGCGCCTGCGATTCACCGACAAAGGCCTTACAAAGATTAGTAATAGTTTTGGTCATAAATTAATTTAATTTTATCCTCAGAATCAACCGCAATTGATGTCTGTGGTTCCACCTATTAAATAAGTGGATTCCCGTCCGCCGCGGCGGACTGGAATGACGCTCGGTTATTTTTAGTTATCGTATTTTACCACACTACTGTTTATTTTGACAACTCCTCTAACGATCCCCTTTTACTGACTCAATTTCATCTAAAACCTCATCAGCGGGCGGGTTGGTTGCTAACGTTACCGAATTACTCGCAACTACTGGTGGCACATAATTTTCTTCTAAGACGCCGTCTTCGGTTTCAATTAATGGTTCGGGCTTAGGTAACAAGGAGGCCAAACTCATCGCTGGAGCTTTAATGGTTTCTTCTTTAATGGCCAGACCTTCCATCTGACGTACCTGCGGATCACGCTCCTCGGTTTTCTTGCGCCTCTCTTCACGAACTTTCTTAAAGCAATCATCACAATAAGTTGGACGGCCTAAATCTGGTTTGAATTTCAATTTAAAATCCTTATGGCACAATGTACAACTAGCCGCATACAATTCGGTGCTTAGTGGCTTGTCGCGACCAACTAACCGTGGTGGTTCTATTTTAACTGGCGTTGCAGCTATCGGTCGTTCATTCGGACGATCCGAGCGCATCGATGCCGGACCACTAATGGGAGTACTCTGGCGTTCTTCGCGACGCGGCATTGGCCGATCGCTTCCGGAACGCGTTTGATCGCGACGCGGATCTAATCGTGGTCGCTCCTCACGCGGTGGACGCTCGCTAAACTTCGGCTTCGGTGACAAAGTGCCCTGACCTAATTCTGACAGACTAATGGTCGGACCAGCAGCATTTAGCGCTTCCTTCATTGGTACAATCTCACCTAATTGAAATTCTTCATTCGGACCAGGTTTACCTTCACTACTAGCGCTCGAAACCATACCCATCTTCGATGCCAAATCCATGCCACTCCAACGATTAATGCGCTCTTCCACTTCCGCGCGCGGATGCGAATAGCGTTCGCGTGAAACTTGAATAACTTTTTGAGTGCTATTGGTCCGATAATCGCCAAATAGCGGCGGTAAAGTGGCCGCCGAAAACGGATCAGAAGAAACACCATCAATCATTAACTTTAAATAAATGGCGAAAGCTGGCAAATTAACTAAGTCCTCTTCCGTAAAAAATGGAGCGAATTCCAGAACTAATTTCTCAGCATCAGCAGCACCGACACGGAAACAAATCAGTGTACCGACGTTACCAAACACACCGGCCTGTACTGTCTCTGGCAATTGCTCGATATATTGGTGCGCCACCACTAAATTCAAACGATATTTTCTAGCTTCAGACAAAATGTCGGCAAAAGAATCAGTCGCAAAATTCTGAAATTCGTCGACATACAGATAAAAATCTTTACGTTCGTTTTCTGGCATGTCCACGCGACTCATCGCCGCCATGTATAATTTTGTAACTATCATTGAGCCCAATAATTGCATCGTATCTTCACCAATACGACCCTTGGATAAATCCAAAATTAAGATTTTTTGGTTGTCCATGACGTCACGCAGGTCGATGGTTGATTTGACTTGGCCAATAATATTTCTAATCAAAAAGTTTGATAAAAACTGTCCAACTTTATTTTGAATAGGAGAAATAACTTCCTGCAACACGCGATCATTCCATTTCGTAAATTCATTAACCCAGAAACTGCGTACCACCGGATCCTTGATTTTTTCGACTACCTTTTCGCGATAATCTTTCTCCACCAGAATTCTCATAACGCCCAACATAGTGGAACCAGGATAATCCAACAAAGCCATAATCGTGTTGCGCAAAATATATTCCAAACGTGGTCCCCAACTTTCAGCGAATTGCTTTTTGAAAATAGAAACAATGCCGGAAGCAATCAAATGCTTATGCGATTCTTCCACCGATTCCATGATATTAAAAGCGATCGGAAACTGCGTATCCGCCGGTGAAAAGTAAATAACATCATTAATACGATTGCTCGGAATAAAATCCAGAATTTTCTGGGCCGTATCGCCATGAGGATCGATGTAACAACAACCCTCGCCATTGATAATATCGGAGATGATCAAATTTTCTAGTAAGGTCGTTTTACCCATACCGGTTTTACCGATAATGTACATATGTCGGCGACGATCATCGCGCTTAATACCAAAAGAGCGCGCTTCATTGCGATAATTAGTGGAACCAAAAATTGTAACGTCGTTTTTGTTGGCTTCAGCCATAAAATTAGTGTTTAAGCGAATGGTAAATTACTAGGCGGCGCACCTTTGCGTTCGGGCGCAATATTTGGACCGACTGCCGGTGGCACTGGTGCCAAACCCGGACCGGATGGTGTAATCGGTGTTACTGCCGGTATAGTGTAAGTGGGCACTTCGGGCTCACTTGGGCTAACCGAAGGCTGATGAATTGGCGCACCTGGTGCTTGAAAATTAGGGGCAGCTGGAGAAACTGGTGCTGTTCGCGGTGGATGTCGTTCTTCTTTTTTAACAGCCGGACCAACACGATCCATATATGGCAAACGAGTAGGCGGTGCGGATTTCTTACTATCAATCTTACCGACTTGAACGGCTTTAACTGTCATTACTGGGAAGTGCCAGAGCGTTGCTAATTCTTCTGGATTTAATAAAGTTAATTTGGTCATCTCGTTGCTCTCGCCATACCAAGCGCTACGATTACAATACCAACGCAACAACCGCGTTTGTTTTTTGGCAATGCGTTGATTAACAAAAAAATAATCAGCCGAAGTTTTGGTATAACCATTAGGCTTAAAAGCATTGGCATCACTCGTATTGAATTGCTGGAAAGCACCAGACACACCAGTGACACCACGCCCTTTAGCAAAGACAGCATGCTTACCAATATAGAGCATACGGAATCTAACCTTAAATGCTTGCTTCGATAATTTCTGCTCTACTCGCTCCAAAACACTACGCTCGCCCGGAGTAATTTTAAACATGCGCCACTGATCTTCTTCTTTTTTCTTATCAACAGCAGCCGCGCCCCACGGCGTTCCAGTGATTTCTCCTAATAACCCAGTGCCCCAAGCGGCCGCACCTTCCAAGGGAGCAGAAACGAACTTCGTCGGATCAAAAGATTCCGGTGCTTTATATTCACGACCCTGTAATTTCGAGACCACCTTTTTGGCTTCTTCACCCCAACCCGGTGGTTGTGGTTGAATAACCAATTGAATCCAAATTTGTTCACCTTCACCAATACGACTCATAATTTCCATCAAGTTAGCCATTGGGTCTAAGAAAGTCTGCGTTTGTTGATGTTCAAATTCTGGATAGGTCTTAATTGGATACGGATAAGTTTTAACTAAAACGAATTCCGAGCCCCACATATTATAAATCTTGTTCGGAAAGGGCAACTGTCTAAACGTTAACGGCTCACCCGTCTGTGGATTGGTTGCCTCGGAATCATAATCAACGTAGTCAGAAACCTCATTAATTTCGGCCTCTGGATACTGAGAATAAATTACTGATTCGATAAAATCACGAAATTGATTAGGTGTTCGAATCAAAAACCGCGTATGCCCCTCAATACTGACAATTTCAAATGAAAAACTTTCCGTTACTTTACCGCTCCAATATTTATCAATCAAATTTGAAGACGTATAAACACCGGCTAAAGCCGCAAATAGATTTTCGACTGCTTTTGGGGTTTGCTCGTTATTCTTCGGAATATCTACCGCCAATAAGGTATGCTTCCATTTCCCCTGGAATTGACCAGCTCGATATTCCAGAAAAACAAATTGATACATGCCCCACAAATATAAAACAACTATAATCAACCAACCACCGTGGCTAAATAATTGCCAAGCGATCGTTAAGGGGCTTTGGGTCGCAAAAATTAAAAAATAACCCCAAATTCCAGTGGCAGAAAAATAATTTCCGACACTGCTTACAAGACCACCGAAGGGATCAAAAGTTGGATTCATAGGATTAACTGCAGGTACTAATTACTGCTTATATTATACCACGTTTGACGCGGCACTTCAAAATTATTAATAATGTGGATAAATTATCTTTAGCGCGATCAATTTTAAGTCAAACAAAAAGCCTGCTAAAAAATATTTAGCAGGCTTTTTTATATAGATTTTTTTAAACTTCAGCTTGAGCTACTGCTTCAACCGCTTGTTCAGCGACTGCCTCGGCAACTGGTTCTTTAGCAATGAAATATCGAGATTTATCATTCTTCTTGATCTTGTCACTATTCATTAAGGATAGATAGACAGTCGAGCGTTTGACATTACGTCTTTCTAAAACCTTATCGATAATCTGATCTTTAGTTAATGGTCCTTCAAGATTCAAGATTTCTTCAATGACATCAGCAACATTACCTGGTTTATAGCCCCATTCAGATAAGGCATAAATGCCGCGTCCGACTAAGACATATTTAGGATCCAGGATTAATTCGTTATGAACGGTTGGCGCATAAGCGATTTTGCCGTCAAAAGCATTAGTATTGATTTCGCTAGCGATTTCCGTAAAATGCATTGGGCGTCCGCCACGTTTTAAGGTTAGATAAATCTTATCGTTAATTTTCTTCGGCTTAACAATGCCCCAAGAAATTAAACCCCAATTATCAAAGATGTCTTGTTTGATCTTACGAGAAGCTCTTAAATAGCTTTCCAAGATCTTATTAATATCATCTTCGGTCGCTTCTAACATGGTAGTTAAACTCATGATGCGATCTTTATTGGTGATATAGAATTCTGAACTCTTAAATTGTTCCATTAAATCTTCTAGTTTGACTGGCTCACCATTCTTTTCAACGATATTAACCATTTCAGTAATAACTAACTTCAGGAAATCAACATCAGATGATCCTAATTTCCAAAGGTTATTAAATTCTTTATCTTGATAAACCTTATTGATATTATCAGAGAAGATATGCTCAGCTAAGAACATTAAAGAATTTTCGGCATCCGGATGGGTAATCATGTAATTCAAAACATTCTCTAAGAAGAAGGTTTCTTCCATGACGCCGCCATATTGCTCCAATAATTGGACCACTAGGTTTTCGGCCTCTTTGATATCATCTTTTAAGTCGCGCAATTCCTTGAGCTTCTTAATTGAAAGATTTTCAATTTGGCGAACACGCTCACGGGTAATACCGTAGCTTTGACCAATCTCTTCCAGAGTGTGGCGTTTAGGGTGACCTAAGCCAAAACGTCTAGTTAAGACATCTTTTTCCTTAATAGCTAGGTTAGCTAAAAGAATACCTAGGGTTTCGACCGGGTTAAAGGAGGATAATCCTTCTTTAAATTTGTTTTTTCTAACTTGATCTAAAATTGACATATTTCAATTAATTTGTAGCTTATATTTTATAAAATGATTAATATGGTATAATTTAGACTATTTTTAGATGCTCTTTTTTATCTAAATTTGGCTAAATACTACCTCTTTACTATTTTTATACCTTAATTATATCAAAAAAGATGAACTTTGTCAATAGGCGCTATTTGACATTTATCCCAATTGGATTTATAACATATCTAACGTACATTTTGACAGTATATTTTTTCTTCAACCAACAGGAGTGCCATGAGATGAGTATTCCCCAAAATTGTGCGCAATGTAACAGTAGTAATATCAGTATTAGCCATTCTTATCCCGACGATGAAGAGACTGGCAATCAAAATGACATGAATGTTATTGTCCGCATCTATGTCCAGTGTCACGCTTGCGGCCATACCAGCTATACTGATGAATACGACGGGCAACTGGGAGCAACGCCAATCCATAAATTTGACGACTACCCGCCCGAGGATTCCGATCCCGATCATTAGACAATTCGTAACCGACAAAACCCGACCAATAGGCCGGGTCTTTTTTTAAATTTTTCCTTTTTTAATCTCGCGTCGTAATTTCTCCATTAAACGTAAATAAAATTCCAGGTTATTCAAAGTGGCTAAGCGCATCGCCAAAGGCTCGGCGGTCTTAAAGAGATGATGTAAATAGGCTTTGGTGAATTTTTTTAAATTAGTATCATTAATCGGCGAGAAGTCTTGTTTATACTTGGCATTCATAATATTGATGGCCTCATAACCTAAGCCGCTCCCCTGCCAAAGATACAATCGTCCATGACGCGCCTCTCGCGTGGGAATTACACAATCGAACATATCAATTCCCCGCTTAACCGCTTCGATAATATTTTCAGGCGTTCCAACGCCCATCAAGTAACGCGGCTTATCACTTGGCAATTGTGGCGCCAAATAATCTAACACCTCATACATTTGCTCATTTGACTCACCAACGGCCAACCCGCCGACCGCATAACCATCAAAATTAAGTTTCGCTAAGTCTTTGAGTGACTGTTCACGCAAATCACGATAAACCCCGCCCTGATTGATAGCGAAATATAATTGTTTGGCGGCAGCAATGGTTTCTGATTTTTTTGGCTTATTACCTAACTTCCGCGTCTTCTTAATTTCCGTCATCGCTTCCTTGGCCCATTTAGTCGTCATACTAACAGCATCGGCCACTTCTTTATGAGTGGCAGTCGATGGCGGACAAACATCTAGGATCATAGCGATATCCGAACCAATAATGCGTTCAATCTCTAAAACCGATTTCGGCGTTAGGGTGTGCTTGCTGCCATCTAAATGAGAACGGAATTCAACGCCGTGTGGCATAATCTTTCTGATTTTCGATAAGGAGAAAACCTGAAAGCCACCCGAGTCAGTCAGAATCGAGCCTTTCCAGTCCATGAACTTATGCAACCCACCAGCCCCCTTCATCACTTCCATACCAGGAGTCAAATACAAATGATAAGTATTAGACAGCAAGATTGGCGATTTTAATTCCTTAATATCGGCTGCGGTGAGATTTTTAACCGCTGCTTTAGTGGCAATCGGCATGAAGAACGGCGTCGTTAGTGTACCGTGTGCCGTTTTCAGCTTACCTAAGCGGGCTTGTGATTTTTTGGATTTTTTAAGGAGTTTAAATGACATGTTGACAATTAGGCTTTATTTTTATATAGTTAACTATCATTTAGGACATTAACAATAGCCGTAACCAACCAAAAGGAATAGCAGCATGGCCCTAACACCTGCAGAGTTCGAAATTGCACTAAACGAGAAGAATAAACGGGATGAAGAATTAATGCGAGCCAAATTAGCAATTCGAGTTGATTTACTCGAGAAAATAATTGATGGCCAATTAGCTCTTGGCTCAAGTTACTGTGCCTTCGATGACGACGAAATACTAACAACAAATGAATTGGATGAGATCGTCCGTAGATATAAGGCAGTCGGCTGGCTTAAGATTCACTATATTCCCCGACAGACTAATTTTGGCCCCCGGCTTGAATTTATATGGAAGTAACAAAGAACAAGGATCAACAACCATGAACAACGATGAGCATACTGACTCTAAGTTCAATACCTACATGCATGTGCTAAGTTTCTTTTTCTTCACTATGGCCATAACGCTACCCTATTTTAGGACCGACAATCTAGGCCTAATGTTTGCAGCAGTTTTTCTGCTCCTGGCAGGACTGACGAACCTATCACTGTGGGTCTGCAACTATCTCGGCCGAAAATTGAACGCGATCATCGAGGAATTGAGAAGCGCTAATGAAATTCCACCGATCTCAATCGATGAAGAAACCGAACCGCAACAATCACTAGAAGGAGAATAGAGTCATGGCCCTATCGCCAGAAAAATTTGAGGAAGCGGCCGTTCAGGCCAAGAAACTGAAAATTCAATCTCAGTTAGAACAAATCGAAAAAGATTTAGACCAGGCCATTACTTACGGCAAGCGAGAGATCTATGTTGGTGAACTGCCGCTATCGGAAACCATGATTGCAATCAGACGACTCTACCATGAGGCCGGATGGGGCGAAGTTGAGTTCAATCCAAGCCATGACAATCGATCTGCTAGACCCGGCTCAGTGCAGATTAAATTAGTTAAGCGACCAACGTAACAAGTCACCGCGACAAGACTACGAACATTTATTATCACTCTGGATCACCTTCCAGAGTTTTTTTATTCCGTAATACCACTCACCTGTCCCAAAATCGGATCATCAAAAGAAGTGGTGATTGCTTTTAAAGTCTTGGAAATATCGGCGCCAGTTTCTAGATCTTTGGCAACTAATTTAATTTCTGGCAACAAAACTAGGACTCGACCCAAATCAGATTCTTGCGGCGTTAAACTAATATTAAAATCAGCATTAGCGCCCTTTGCGGTCTTAGGCAATTTAGAAATTTTCCAAGTCAATTTGCGCGTTGTTTTGTTGTAAGCAATATCGCCAGTATCGACATTAGTCTTAGCATCCCAATTAATATTCTTCGGTAAGATAGCAGAGACCTCAATCGTGCCAATATCGTGTAAGTTATTAGCTAGTGAAATTTTAATATTATAAGATGAAGCCTCGCCAACATTAGGCCTGATCGGACCGGCGCCTAAGGCAACATTATTTTCATCGTAATAGCGCGCTGCTGCTCTCAAACTTAAGTCAGAGTTTATCGAATTAACTAAGGTCTTACTCTTGATAAGTACCATTTCACCAGTAATATTTTTGAATTTTGCGGTAGCTGAATTAGCAATATTAAAGGTGGTGATATTAGATTTATTTAAGGTCAACAAATCGCTAACCCGAATCTGCCAAGAAATATCCCCCTCTTCGCCGGGACGCAACGTTAGTAACTTCGGCACCTCTTTACCAGTCCAAGTAATAGTATGATCTTTGACCCGTCCATTGTTCTCATCAGACAAAGTATCCCAATTCAGAATCTCCGAATCCAGCAAAGCCGCAAGCTCAATGTTTTTGAGATCATCCTGACCGTTATTTTTATAACTTAAAGTATAAAACAATACATCATCAAAACTAACCGACTGATCTTGGCCCGAGCCATTAACCACCAGAGCTAAACTTAATTGATCTTTCACTACCTCCGTAATCAAAGACTGTTCGGCCATTAGTAGGGTGTCGTTATTATTTTTCCAATTGACGCGCAACTTTATTTCTTGATTACCCGAATCAACCAGTCCGGAATAATTACCACGAATAATTAATTTAACATCAGTACTAGTAACACTTAAATCAGTCGAGGTAGCTAATTTCTTTATTACCCAGAGATTATTGGTACCATCTTTAGTGTCGGGAGAGGAGGAAGCAACCACAAAACCCTTCGGATATTCCGCACTCACTTCTAAATTATTTAAGACCTCTTTACCGATATTTCTGATTGTCACCCTAAATTCAGCATCTTGATTAGCTAGTAGCTTATTTGGCGCCTCAGCTACTACGACAACGACTGAAGAAGTGATTCCCAAATCAACTGAAGCCTTTTGTTTAAAGTCGGCATTAAGATTCTCGGGCTTAAAAGTCAAAGTGCCTGATAAATTATGAACGGAATTAAGTGGCGCCGTAATCTTGCCGATAAATTTTATTTGCTGAGTTTCTCCCACTTTCAAAACACTGATATCCCAATTATTTTTCTTGTCACCGGTCGCCTCTGGCGTTCCAGAAACATACTTAAAAGCTTCCGGATACAATAAGTCAATATTTAGATTATATAAATTAACCTTTTCTTTATTGGTAATTAAAATAGTATAGGTCTGCTCTTGACCAGCCACAATGGCAATCGGTGGTTCAATCTTAAAGGTTACTTTTTCGTTAGTGAAAGTCTCATTATTTAAATTAGAAAAAATCAAAAAACCAACAACCGAAGCCACAAACAAGACCGTAAACACGGCGACTAAAGTATATAAGATGGTTTGCCACAATGGCCGTTGACCCTGATCAAGTCTCGTTAAATCAGGTATTTGGCCGTCATCGTCAGTATAAACATTAGCTAAATCACGCTGCATTTCCTTAGTGCGGTCATCTTTTTTGTTCCATCGTCCCGTTAAAACTGAACCTTTATTTTTTTTGGTGATTGCCCGAGCTAAATCATCTTGCATTGTGCCGATGTTTTTATCCACCGCTGCCAATTCGGTATCATCCGAAATTGGTTTTTTTGAAAATAAAGGCATAAAAATATATAAAGTTTATTCAATTAAAGACGAACTAACTATTAACACGAAAAACCGGTTGCTTATTGCCCAGTAATCGCTTTTTTAGTGAAACCGACCGTCATGAATTTATCAGTGTCTGTTTTGCTAGAAAATAATAATTTATTATTAACGGTCTGCGCCGATTCGGGATAGAATAATTTGAGAGTTAAGTTATTAGGATAACTGACCTCGCTGCTAAGATCATCCTGGCTTCGACCGGATTGTTTTTGAAATTTTAAACTATAGGAAGAAACCTCTGGCGAAAACAAATTCGCCGCCGCTCGAACAAGATTATTTTTGGGGTCATTTAATTCCACCTTGAATGGTAACTTATAAACTAGCACCAAATCTCGCGACTCACCTGGGCCGATCACGGTCCAATTAGCAAAAACTGTTTTGCCATTTTCTTCATAAATTTTCGTACCAGAAGTGGCATCAATAAAGGCGTTATTCTCATTCGTTAATGAAGCTAACAATTGAGCACGATCATCAACAGTTTTAAATTTATCGGCGGTAAACCCTTTAAATCCGGCCGCCTGAATCAATTGACTGCCCGCTGGAACATAAATTCGTAAATAAGAGTTGTTATAAGTGGTCGTAAAATAATCATCGGTCGGTCCGAAATTTTCACGCGAGATCAATACCCGATCAATGACCGAGCCGTCAGCCTGAATTTCAGCTTGATGATAAATTTTTTGTTTAATGACATTATCGGTTTTGCCACCTAAAATATTGGTGGAAATTACGCTCAGATAATCAGTGCCCGGTGTTGCTTCTAGAGCGCCGGCCCAATTATTCTTGACAGCAAAATTCTGTAAATTACTATCAGTAAAATACATTTGAATGTCTCTGGCCGCCAAACCCTTGCTCAGAGTTTCCATTAAGTTAAAAATTTGTTTGGGTGGCAAACTCAATAAGCGCTCCAATAAGATCGGCGCTAATTCACTCAAAATTTTCTTAGGTTTATTTTTTTCTTTGGCTTCGAGTTCAATGCTTTTTTGTAGTTCCGCCTCAAAATTAGCTGCCGTAATGACTTTATTATATTGCGGCAAAGCAACCGGACCGGTTAGCTCCAATAACTGACCCAAAAAGGAAGAGTTAATAGCAATCACGCCATCAACAGTTGGGCCGCCTGATTTCTCATAAAACCATTTGACGTTTTGAGCGGAGGTCGGGAAATTTGGCCACCAATTAGAATCTTGAAACTGCCAACGATTGACGGTTAACTGTAAAGGAGATGGCGGCGCCAACACTTCATTATTGCCAGCAATCACATCATAAGTTCCACCTGGAGGAATCGTGATTTTTTCGATTTTTCCTAACTTAAAATCAACTAACGCAAAACTCCCCATAAAACCGCCGGTGGCACGCAACTCATTATCATTCTGGAAAACTAGCAAATAGCGACGTAAATCATTCGCACCCAAAACTTGGACCGCGAAATCAGCCGACTCTTGCAGCTGACTCAAAGCGCTAATCGCCTGCGGCAAAGCAGCACGTAGCTTAATAAATTTCGCCTGATGCTCGGCTGGTAAATGACTCAGTCCAATTTGACCGGCATTAGTATTGGCCGCTTTTAATTCGATTAATGCTGGATCTAATTCTACTGATAAATTTTTGATGCGACTTGCTAAAGATAAGTCTGATTCACCGCTTGCCGCCGTTACCCCGGTTAGTAAGTGATTAGCGGCATTGGCTAAATGTTCACCCATATCAATCAAGTTGGTGCCACTCTTATAGGTATTTTCGGCTGGTGCCACTTCTGCCAAAACGGTAATAAATGATTTGATGTCACTGAGTTGCTGTTGCGCTGAAGTAAAATTAGCTTGAGCCGCCAAAAATTTATCTTTTGCTGAAGTAAAATCTAAAGCCTGCAAACCAGTTTGCGCCGAATCGATATTCGTCAGTGCTTGTTCCGCTTCACCCAAAACCAATCCCTTAGTTTTCGTTATGTCATCCCAATACGACATCGCCTTAACCGAACAAGTCAAGGCAATTAAGATGCCACAAAAAACTGCGATCGGTTTAAGTGTGGCCGGAGAAAAAACAAGATTACTCAAATCCCAACTTAACTTATCTTTGGGCCAGGGAGCGGCTTGCGGCTGAATATTAACGGTCACGCCGCGACGATTAAAATTATCTCGCAAATATTTTGACTGCACTTCTTTTTTGGAAACCGATCCGATAATCTTGAATTTTTCTTCGTTTTTAGCGGCGGCAACCGGAGCTAATAATTCCGCGATCGTGGGAGCCATGCCCGCTGAGATAATACGCTCAAATGGACTAACTTTTTGATGCAACTCGCCACCAGTGGTTTGATTAAGCCAAACGGTTTCGTCCCGCGAAATCAGGCTTTTTAGTGATAAAAACCAAATAATACCGACACCCCGCAATAATAAGTAAATATCATAATACAAATCACTCATACCTAAAATCAATCGAATAATCGAAATCTGTTCGAAGGTTGATTCAGGTGCTTTAATGTCGCTGGCTGTTGCCGGCAATTTAGCGCTAATTTCTGGTTCCTTAAAAGCGGCGCGGCCGGATTGCCGAATTTTCTGATAACTGGTTTTTATAAATTGCCAAATTTCGCTTTGTTTTAAATCCCAAAAAGAGAAAAAGCCAAATTTATCAAGCCAAATGCCGCCAGGTAAATCTCGATACTTAACTTCTGGCTCAGCTTGGAATCTAAGTTTAGTCTCTAACTTTCGCAATTTTACCAAATCTAACAAATGAGGAGAACGATAGACATCCATGGGATTTTCCGCTAGATTAACCGTAAAACTTTTTTGATTATCGGTTCGCGCCGCAATTAGAAACTCACTATCAGCCAAAAGTTCTGACCACTTGCCATGATCATTTTCCTCAAACAAAACTAAAGCCGAACCACGGCTTGAGCTTAGCATTTTTTTCAGTTCTGCTGGCACCACTTTGCCACTTTTTGAGACGGCTTTATTATTGGCCACAACAGAAGACTGTTTTTTAGTTTTTTTAGTCACCTTCCAAAGTTAGGTTGATCAATGTTAGCTATATTATAACACAAAACGAGATTGAAAAACAATCTCGTCTGGGGATAAGTACTAATTAGACCTCATCCATATTTGTCATCCCGATTTTTTCGCGTTAAGCCAGCAGGCGTTGCGAAAAACAGAGGGATCCCTTTTTAATTAGACTTGATCAATATTGTCATCCTCGGAATTTTCGCGTTAAGGCCAGCAGGCCGAAGCGGAAATATCCGGGGATCCCGTGTTTTATTACGAATCACAGTTTGTATAGCGCTTTAATTTCTTCCGCCATCTTAGCCCAAGAGTACTTCTTGAGATTATCTTTACCAGCGGCAGCTAATTTCTGCCTTAATTCTTCATCGTTTAATGTTGTCTTAATTTTCTCAGCAATATCCATCACATTATTCGGATCAAAATAAGTGGCACTCTCCCCCAATACTTCTGGCAAGCAAGATGAATTGGCGCTGACGACTGGCAAGCCATAACTTTGCGCTTCGAGTGGCGGTAAGCCAAAACCCTCTAACAGACTCGGGAAAATATAAAGACTAGCATGTTGATAAAGACAAGCTAAATCATTATCGCTGACATAGCCAGTAAAAATAATATTTTCGGTAAAATTCTCTGCACCCTCAATTGACTCGGTTTGATCTTCGCTTTTAGTCCACTTTTTTAAACGTTCATAAAAGAAATTATTTTTGCCAGCCAAAACTAATTGCAGTAAGGGAAAATCATTTTTTAATAATCGGAAAGCCTCAATTAGCTTTTCTAAATTCTTGTGCGGATAAGCAGCTCCAACATATAACAAATACTGACTGCCGATTGCCATATCGGCCAAGATTTTACAATCGCTATTATTTTCTGGCGGCAAATCCACTCCTTCATAAACAACCGCTACCTTATCTGAATTTACTTTTAGAAATCTAACGATGTCATTTTTAGTAAACTTCGAAACAGCAATGATTTTTTTGGCCCGGCGTGCAGCACTACTAACAATTAAATTATAAAAAAAGATTTTGATGCGATATAAGGCTGGCGACAAAGTGGTGGCGCGAGACGAAGGATAATGGGAAATTATCAAATCATGAATCGTTACAATGTACTTTTTGGCATACAGCAAGGGCACATTAAAATGCGGAAAATGAACGAGCTGCAAATTATACTTATATAATTGAAACGGAAACAACAATTGTTCAAATAATCCGTAAACCTTGTAATCGGCGCGAATCTTTTTAAATCGGGAATTTTGTGGCTGATAATCGTCAAAATTATTAGCCGCTAAAAAGATGAAGTATTCATTAGTTTGGTCACTAAGCTCCAAATTTTTGATTAATTCCTGAATATAACGCCCTAAACCGGCATGTTTAGTGCCATAAAGACGAGTATCGATTCCAATTCGCATATGCTTGACAAAATTAAATAATTAAGATATAATAAGCAATCGTTTTAGTCCTTTAATAATTTTAGTTCACTTTAGATTCAATAACAAGGACAGGAGAACACAACATGCTAGCACGGCCCAATGATGACATCCCCAGGAAATCTGAAATTCTAGAACGATTGTACCAAACATACTTTGACGCGATTCAGTCAATCATTATCAATGCACTGCCCAACTACGACGGGGCAAATCCAATTCGTATTTCTAGCGCTACTGAAAGTAAAATCAATATTCCTTGTGACATCAAGGAACGTGTCGAGGGTGATCTCATTACTCTCTTTAAGGGTCGAGGTTGGAAAGTGTCGTTTTTTTACGATAAGAATCAGGACATTTGCCTCCTTAAAATCAATTAATCTCGAACCTTCGGGGCTCCACTAAAACTGGAGCCTTTTATATTTGCCGAAAAATCTCTAGCATCTCTGTTGCGGTATTATTCCAGCTGAAGGTTCTCGCCCTCACTCGTCCCCGAGCAATTAAATTATTTCTTAATTCATGATCATTCATTAACAGCTCCATCGCTTGCCTAATTTCCGTAACATTAAAAGCGTCAACCAGCAAACCGCAATCACCCAAAACTTCACCTTGGCTAGAATTATTGCCAGCAATTACCGGGCAACCAGCAGCCATGGCCTCCAGAATCGGCAAACCAAAGCCTTCATAATATGAAGGATACACTAATCCTTGAGCTAATTGATACAAGGCTGGCTTATCATTTTCCTCAACATAATCCAAAAACTTAACTCGTTGCACCGATTGAACAAGCGATTTGACTGCGGCCGATTTCCAGCCCCAACTTCCAGCCACCACCAAGGAACTATCCCCTGCAACTCCTTTAAACGCTTCGATTACCCCTTGCAAATTCTTGCGTGGTTCAATTGTACTAAGAAATAAAAAAAACTTTTCCGGCAAATCATATTTTTGTTTAACCCGAGTCAATTCTTCACTTCTAATATTGTCATCCTGAGCTTGCGAAGGATCCCGTGGCAAAACTTGAGATCCTTCATTGCGTTTCGCTTCATTCAGGATGACGTTAGTTTGGTAGAATTTATCAAGATCAATTCCCAAGTAAACGACTTTGATTTTCGCCGCCGGCATTTGCAACTGATCCAGCAAATCTCTTGCCGTTGAGCGTGAATCGGTAATAATCAAATCAGCTCGCTCTAAAATCTTCTTTTTTAAAATTAATTGATGCCATAACCTCTGCTTAAAAGTGAACCAGGCGGGATACAATAAAAATGATAAATCATGAACAGCGATCACGCTTCGACAATTGGCGGAAACAGAACTAAAATGTAAATTAGGTGAAAACCAAACATCAACTCCCCCGACTAACTGGTCCAAATACGGTCGTGAGAAAAAGTTTAGGGATAAATTGAATAATTTATTGGGGTAATTGCGACTAACAAACTTAACATTATCGTATTTCCACTCCGGCAACTTTACCGGCTTTGATGAATTATAAAATAAGAAGTATTCATTTTCACGATCGATTTTAAAAAGATTGTCTAGCAAATTAAAAGCATACCAAGCAACGCCCGAATAATTACTGCCCATTAAACATCTGATATCAATGCCAATTTTCTTACTCATAAATATTAAAGCAAAAATCTTTTAGCCAAAAAATTCTTGATATTATCGCGAAACTTTTGTTCACAAAAATTTTCAGCATGACTTTTAATAATTTCCGAATTATACTTGGCTGGCTGGAATCTTAAAATGCGATCAGCTAACTCTTCCCAAATTTGTTCGTCAAAAAATTCTCCCGTTACATTTTCGATGACTGTTTCCGTCGCGCCGCCTTGGCGATAGGCAATTACCGGACGTCCGGCAGCCATCGCCTCAATGGTGGTAATGCCGAAATCTTCTTCTTGCGGATTAATATAAGCAATACATTCAGCATATAACTTTGCTTTTTGATCATCATTAATCTTACCCAAAAATTCGACATTCGGTTTGGCAATTTTCTTCAAATACTTCATTTCCGGACCAACACCAAAAATCTTGGCTGGAATACCTAAACGTGAAAAGGCCTTAACCACCAAATCAAAGCGCTTATACGGAACTAAGCGACCGCCCGCTAAATAATAATTTTTAGGGGCCGGCGAAACATAAAACTTGGCCGTTTCTACTGGCGGATAAATTACCGCCGCGTCACGATTATAATATTTCTTAATTCGTTGCGCGACCGTTTGAGAATTGGCGATAAAATAATCAACTCGATCTGCCGCCAATCGATCCCAAATTCTTAACTTATTGAGCGTAACCGGTAAATACTTTTTTACCAGCCAGAAGGTCTTGAGTTCCCGCAAATAGTTATGGCTATCATTCCAGAGGTAACGTGTCGGGGTATGACAATAACAAACGTGCTTGGCGGTCGGATTAGTAATGACGCCCTTAGCAAAAGAAGCGGCCGAAGAAATAACCAGATCATAATCCATTAACTGCTGATGTTCAATCGCTGACGGCATCAGTGACAACCACCACTGATATTTCTTGACGCCCCACGGCAGGTTCTGCAAATATGAGGTTTTGACGCATTTATCACTAAAAAATTTATTAGTACCCTGCTGATCATAAACAATAGTAAAAATAGGCGCTTGAGGAAAAATCTCATAGAGCGCTTTTAAAACTTTCTCCGCACCTCCATCTTGGACCAAATGATCATGTATTAAAGCAATCTTTGGCATAAATATGATGCTGTTATTTTAGCTTAAATCCCCGGTAGAGGCAAATAATGTCAACTTAAATCTTTTTAAAATAAGGGTAATTACTAAGTTTGCCACCAGCACTTTTCATTTCAGCTATATAAACATTGGTCAAAATGGCATAATTGTGACAATAACTAACTTTGCCACCAAATTTATGCCAATTATTTGTCCCACTTGTTCATATTCACGTTCAT
>CAISTG010000016.1 GCA_903888345.1 Candidatus Buchananbacteria bacterium
ATGAACGTGAATATGAACAAGTGGGACAAATAATTGGCATAAATTTGGTGGCAAAGTTAGTTATTGTCACAATTATGCCATTTTGACCAATGTTTATATAGCTGAAATGAAAAGTGCTGGTGGCAAACTTAGTAATTACCCATTTTTAAAAATCATTACTTGACAAAAATCGATAGATTATGTAAGTTAGCTAGTCAATGTCGCACTTTAACAACTGAATACTTTGTTACCCAACCCGTCCGCCCAAAGCGGGCAACAAGGAGCACTTGAATGGTGTCTGTCTTTCTGGCTTTGTACGCTTTGATTTTGAAATGGGCAATATTCTATGGAGTAGCACTATCAACGAGCGCTTGGTTGATTTTTGAGATCTGGCTGATCGGCAGTTTTTTCTGGGCCTACATCGATGAATATACTTGGCAGTTGCCGAAACCACTGGAAAGGATTTTCCTGACCTTCTGGTCACTATTTAGACACGATGCCAAAGAAAATATTAGAAGCATCAATCACAGAAAATGGGCTGGATTGCCATCATCAGAATGTAAAAACAGCGATGACATTAAATTTGGGCGAATAGGCTTGGTGAGTTTCGGCCTAATCGGCAGAATAGTTCTGACGGCCTTCGTCTTCAGTATCATTATTGCCCTGTGGCCTATCTTCTTAACCTGGGCAACCTTCTATTTGCTGCTACGTTCTCTCCGCTGGCTGCGCCGTAGTCAAAAGACTGCTCACAAAGTTATGGACTACATTCATAAGCACAAGAAGAGCGGCGAATTACTGCCAGTAAAAATTGAAAGGCCGCAGTTTTAAAATAATCTGCCGCAACCACAAAGGAAACGACTATGGACCCATACTTCATTATTGCTCTGCTGTTTGCTGCCACTCCCTGTGGCCTGGGTATACTAATGTTTGTCTGGCTAATTGCCAGCCTGTTCAATGCGTATACTGATGATACTTGGGCTGACTGGAAAACGCCTGATGCTATCATTAAGATAATGGATGATTATTTGCCGCTGCTGGGCAAAATACTGGATCGAAATACCTATGAAGACGATTCCAGTGACGCCTTTATGAGTAGCGTTATACTGTTTTTCGGCGGCGGTATCGCTAGCCTTTTTTGGCCGGTGATTGGTGTCATTCTGACTGCTTATCTCCTGTTGCGCTTAATCCGTTTTGCGCGTCGTCTGAAGAAATATGTCAGCATTGCGGCCAAGCTAACGCATCGCCACACCAAAAGCGGCCAAGCAGCCAAAGTTGAAATTCCTGATTTCAAATTTTAATAGCGTTCCTTCACGCAAACACCCAGCCCCAGTTGGCAACAACTGGAGCTGGGTGTCTTTTTTTTTAAAATTATTTAGTAACCTTACAATGTTTTTGCAAAGCCACTAAATCATTAGCAGTTAACGTATCATTGCCCGCTTCATTTAAATAATACATAATATCAGTCGTGCCACTACTATGATCTAAATTCAGAGCGTGACCAAATTCATGTGCCAACAATCTTACTAATTGCTTAGAGTCAGAAAACTCGTAAACATTAATTCGCCGTCCGGCTGCATCTTGAATATAAACGCCTTCCTCAAATTCTGAACCCACCGCGCCACCAACGGTATTATATTTATTAACATTTAAATTTAGTTCGCTGATCAAACGATTGAGAGCTGTGCCTTCAGTGTTAAGATCTTGAATTAATAAATTTACTTGATTGGTGCGATCATTAATCATGGCTAATTGCGACTCGAGTGCTGATTTTGTTTTCGCTAATTGTGCAAAGATATTATCCGGTGCCCCACCTTTTTTATTCCAGCGATTAACCTCACTATTATACGCGGCCCGTTGCGCATCATAGTCAGTAATTAAATTTTTTAAGGCGTCTTTTTGTGATAGATATTTTTGATTTAAGGTATCATATTTTGTCTTGAGTTGCTCATAAGCCTGTTGATCATTACCCACGTCGATACCTAATTTTTTTAGTTTGTCAGTCGTCTCTTGCCGATTGTCATAAACTAAATTAATAGTTACCGCACCAGAAGTCGCAACTAAATTAAAAAGTGGTTTGCCAAATGGTTGTGACCAAATTTCAGTCGCTTGATTAATGGCGGTAGTCAATTGTAATTCAGATAAATTAAATTGCGGATCAAGGTCGCCAAGACTTAAAGTAATTGGTTGCTGACAAGGAGTTAGTTCTTCGATCCGATAATTAAGGTTGGTCAAAAATCGATTACTGTAAGGCGTCAACCACGTCATTAGTGGAGCGCGATAATAATAAAGTAGTCCGCCTAGTAACAGCAAAATTAGTATTTTAAAAATGAATTTAAAGAGTTTTTTTGGCCCCACAGGCATAGATTACTTTTTATCCGTTAGCTTATTTTCGGCCTTAAAAGTCTCCAGATCCTCTTTAGCGGCATTCATTAACCGACCTAATCGTAAGGTCACGGCCACCACAATCGCCGTCACTAAACAGGCATAAATTAGTTGCGCAATCAGCCCACCATTAGCATCGGCCGGCAGCAGTTTGGTAAATAGTGCCTGAATAGCCGAATTCCAGGCCAAGGCGGCAACTAACCCAAAACCAGCCACAGCTAAATCAGAAATCTTCACTAAAACCTCTAATTTTAACTCTTTTATCTGTTTGAGGTCGAGAAGTCTTTTTGGTGTCATATTGTTATTTTTTTGTTTAAATTTAGATAAAATATAATAAAAAAACGGAAAAGTGTGGATAACTACTCTATTTATACAGTATAAGGCAAAAAATGGTACTTGACAAATTCGTGATTTTAGTATACAATAGTCTATTGCCAAATGCTCTATATATAGAGTCGCGGCGGAACGTTGACAACTGAATAGTATTTATTTGTACGCTTCGGTTTTCGAATCGAAGCTTCGATAAGGAGGGTAATTTTAGTGTAAATTCATTTTGTTATTTACCGAAAATTTTATCGATCAAAGATCAAACGTCAAACAACACAACCAAACCGAAAGGATCCGAACATGACCACAGCGACACAGACCCCCGAAGCCTTGATGGAACAACTGCTGAGTGGAACCAACGCCTCCGTAGAGACGATGAGAACGAACGCCGAACGCGATCTCGGTCTCGACGCCATCTTCGGACAGGCCGAGAAAATGTACCAGCAGGTACCGCTTGCCACTTCGAAACTGGACGCCAACAGCGCCCAAGTCATTGAAGAAGCACGCGGCGTCCAGCGGGCCAACTATGCCACGTGCAAGGCCAACATCCAAAAGCAGGAAATTGATGTCCGTCAGGCCATGTTGAATCTGGCCACGATCGTCGAAGTGATGGACGTCCAGGTTAAGACTTTCAAGGAACCGACCGTTGAAGAAAAGGCCTCACTCGAAGCTGCCGCCAAGGCAATCGATGCGGCCAAATTGGAACTCGCGATCGCCCAGCAGAAGAACTGGTTGCTCCGCAAGGGTGCAGTCACCCGAGCTACCATGCTCTTGGAGGCATCTCAGAAGTCTGAGGTCGAACTCCAGAAGTCAGTCGCCCGGGCGATTGATGACCGACTGAAGACGACGACGATGGAGCAGAACCTTAACCGGTTCATCTCGATCGCCTCGAGCATCATCGACGCCATGCAAAAGGGCGCCGTGAAGGTCAATGCCCAGGAGCAGTTGGTAAAGGCTTCCCAGGCCAAGGCTGCACAAGCCAAGGTCGACATCTCCACCATCCTGACAAAAACGGATGCGGAGCTGGAAATCAAGGAAGCTGATTTGCTGCGTGAGAAGGAGACGCTGACGACCATTCCCAATGGCACGGCAGAATACTCGACCCAGGAAGCCAAGATCGGCCTTCTGGAAGGCGAGATCATCCAACTTCGCGGCAAGCACAACATGGCCCAGGCCCTCTTCCAGGAGAAAGAACTGGAAGTCGAAGAACTGAAGGTGATCGAGCGTGCGCTCATCAACCTGAAGGTCAACTTCGGAACCTGGAAAGTGATGCTGGAGTCGCAGAGCAACAAGCGCAACGTCATGTGGCGTGCAGCCCTTGAGGTTATGCGTGGCGGTCAGACGCAGTCTGCGGCCAAAGACGTGAACAACGTCGGTCGCAAGATTGACCATGACTTCGTGGTCCGAGTGGCGGAAGTTGATGTAGCCTCACAGCGGGCGATCAACGAGACGCTGACCGGAATTCCGGTGCACTTGGACGGGATCTTCAAGATCTCTGACGCGCATGATCAGCAGATGGCAGAGTTCACCAAGGAATTGGGCGAGCTCTATGGCCAAATGAAGCAACACTACCCCAACATCCAGAGGCTGAACTTTGTTGACGCCAAGCCTGAAGAGGCAGCGGCAACCGGTTCAGGCCTGTTTCCCGGCTTCGAATAAGCCGAGTTCTGATCACGGGTAATTAGTTCTCCACCAGGGAGGATCGCTCGCGATCCTCCCTCTTTTTTTCTCCAAGTCTTATAACCTAATTGAAAGGGTCGACTACATGACCAATCAGGAAGAAGACAACCTGCGCCAAGCCCAATGCGCCGGAGCTAAAGAAGCAGCGCAACTCTTCGGCGATGTCGACCAGTTGGATAAAAATCCCAACTTCGCGATTCTATCCGACAAGGATGAATACGGTCAATATTTTCGTTTGTTGCGTCTAGCCTTTGGCACACTGGCAAAATGGTATGAAAAGCTAGGAGCTGATTTTGAAGCTAAAACGATTTCTGCCGGACTCACGCGTTTGCTGTTTACGGCCGAAGCTTTGCGGCTCAAATACACTTATGATCTCGAACACTTTCTGAAAGTTGATCTGACCGAATCCGGTTTTCCTAACTACCTGGAGCTTGATGCGGTCCGTAACGATTTCCAGCGCAAAGACGAGCTCTTGCCAACGATGGCCTCTCTTGCCAATCTCAAACGAATGCTTCTAGATCACCTCTTTAAGTATCGTGAAGAATCGGCGGAGTTGCTCTATCGCTTGAGTGAGCGTTCCTATCTGATGTCACTTTCGGCCGAGAAAATATTTTTCCCCTTCACACCGGGAGAATTGACGCGGCAGAAGGCCTACACTCAGAGCGGCGCTAGGCAATATGTTTTCACTTGGTATACTTTTGACTTCCGCACTAACCTGCCGTTTGTCTACATTATGACTTTCGAACAGGATGAGCGAGAAGAGCCCTTAGAGAATCGTGGAAAAGCTTGGGCGGAATTTTACGAGGCAGTCGTGGCTGAAGGTGCTCGCGCGCCACTACTAAAAACAGTGGCCGAAAGCATCGACGACCGACTCTTCGGGATTCATCCCAAAGCTATGAAGCGCATTTGTCTTGGACCGATCTATGCCGGCTTCTTGATGGACAACTATCAGGACAGCAGCGACCCCTGGCAACAAGCCTTTATGTCGCTGATTGAAAAATCCGGTAACGTTGATGGCTTTGTCATGTTGCTTACCGACGAAATCCTCTTCTCTCAAGGCGAGGAAAAAATCGGCCGGCTCTTCAATGCCAGAATCAAACAAATTTTCCATATCCCGGAAAATGATTTGGAATGTTACAACCGCGGTATATCCGTGGTCCATCGCTATGCCCTGCTGCCGCATTCCTTGTGGCAAGAAGCAGCCAACGATGAAACGCTCAAACAACTGGGATTTGCCAACTTCAAACCACTCACCTTTAATGGGGAAGGAATAATCAATGGCTAATGGACAATCCTGCCTGGACATCAATGAAGAAAAACTGAAAGAATACGGCCAGATCGCCAAAAGCCTGCTGAACTCCGTCAAGTGGATACCGAAAGACGATAAGCCGAAAGCTGTCGCGACCGGTTATCTGCAGGCGGCTGCTCCCAGCAGTCCCTCAGCTCAGGACATCAAACTAGCTGAGCTGATCCGTGCTTTTGGCAATGCCGATAGCGACTTTCCTAGCGACTCCGCGCACAACATACTGAGCGCACTTCGTCAGGGGATTCGCATCGGCGGTTACGTGTCTGCTCAGTTCGCACGATCTTCCGGTATGGAACAGTTGGCCAAAGCCAACGGCACCAATGAGTTGCCGCTGACGAAGCAAGCTGAATTCAGATCGAAGATCATGTCGACAGCAGCAATCCGTATTTTCGTCTTTGCCTATTATGTTGCTTGGAAGCTTTCCCGATACGAATCGGAAAAACTTGTTTCTTCGACAATCACTTGTCCCAGTTTGCCGGAAATAAATTTGATGAATCCGGACAAGGCCATGAATTGCTCACTGTACTATCTGGGCCGTTTCCTCGGAGACGGCACAATGGTACGGACCGAGCTTGACTTGGTTAAGGCCACGATTGTTTATTGCGAAACCTTGATGGGAGAGCTTCAGAAACTGAAGGATTCGCTGGAGTTTACTGACACCTTCACGGGTGTCAACTACAAGCTTCAGAATGAGGACTTCGTGATTAGTGGTTTTACCTCCAATCTTTCGGCTCAGGACTCTCCGATTGAGTGTAGTCGCGTTGAAGCCAGAGATATTATCGGTAATGAGATAGCCAAGCATGCCGTCCGCCGTCAAATTGAATTCATGATGGCCTACAATCCAAAAACACGTCGCAACATCTTTTTCGACTTGAGACTGATGTCCAAAATGCGGTTGTTTTTTGGAACGACGGGTACCGGCAAAACTCAAACTGCTCGATACTCTATCACCTACTTATTGGATGTTTGTAAAGCATTGGGCCGACAGGTCAATGTTCTGGAAGTACCCAATGTGATTTCCAAAATGCAAGGTGAAACCTCGATCAATATGCATAATTTCTGGCGCAAGTTTTTCAATCCTGAAATCTTGACGTATGGCTATTCAGACGATGCCGACTCCAAATTCCTATCACGGACGAACGCCACTGCCTCAGAAGGCTCAAAACAATCAGTAGAGGCAACTCTGTCCGAAACTGACGGCGTGAAATCCACTTGGTGTGGTGGCGGCTATTTTGACTATTTCACCAACAACCCTGACTTATTGGATACGGCGATACTTTCTCGTACTGACGAAAAGGTCCCCGTTAATGGGGCGCAGCGCTACGAAGATTTTATGGATTTCGACCATTTGCGAGAAGAAGCGATTCGAGCAATCGATCCAAACTTCATTCAGATGACTGATCCAGCCGGTTACGTATATTTGGCAGCGCAACAACAGCTCACTAGCCTCTCTCAGGCTTATGGCGATTACCGCGAACCGAAAGAACCGGCAATCAAAGAAGTCTACGAGCGCGTGCTTGAGCAACATGATCCCAGTACCCAAGAATTCTTTGGGCAGTTTTACTTAGGCGTGCAGAAACGGTTCCCGTTATTCAATCTGCGTGACCTAAACAACATCTCCACAGCCATTGGTCGCCGTCTTGGTGACATTGACTTGCCCAAAGAGTGGCTAGAGAACCCCGAACTTTTCTGCGACAAACCGTACGAAGAGCAAAAGCCGATCGTGCTGGAATTGATGCAGGGAAATATGCGGGGATTGAAGTATTGGGAAATCCGTTTACAGGAAGCAATCCGCTATCTTGATGCCATGGCTCAGATTTCTGAACGCGTTAAGCGCCGCGAAATCGAAGAAATGGCCGAGAGTATTAGAAGGCGGAATGCTGCAATAGAACTGGTGAATGCACCAGCTATTTAGTTTAACCCAAAGTATGAAGCGGGAGACGCGGTCACACCGGCCGCGTCTCCGCTGTAAACCATTAGGAGAGTTTCATGGATAAACTGATTAAAGCAAGACTATTCGGCGCTGGGCTAGTAGCAGTACGGACGCCAGAAATGGTGAGCCGTTACAACCAATGCTTGGTCGAACTCGGTATCAAACCGACCGAACTCACTGAGTTCTCCGTCGACGGCATGGGCTGGAGCCCAGAAATAGCCAAAGAAAAAAATGATAACTTTTACCTCAGTCATGGTGACATCAATCACCTAGTGATAATTGTTTCCTTGGATCAGCGTTACAAGCCGATTTACTTTCCGCTTAACTCCTATGACCGGCGCCTGATAAACGCCTACTTCGACACTTTCATCAAGCAAATCACTGACATCACGTCCAATGTGGCCCTGGGCTTGGACATTGATGCCGAGATCACCAGTTACGATGGTCCCGCTGACTTGCTGAGTGTTGATTATGTGATCGTGCGAACTGTCGCCGATGATCTCAGCCGAGCCGCGCAAGATCAAAAAGCAATTGTCGACGAATTCAATTCGGCCGACCTTGGCTGGTTTGACCCCGCTGTCAGGCAAGGAATCATCAACAGCGCCAATTTGCACGGAGACCTTCGTTATCGCCAATTGGAAATTTCCGATTGGAAATTTGATAACATTGACTTCTTTCATACCCAAGCCTTCGGTGGTGTCTTTGTACTGCGGAATCTACTGGATGGACGTAAAATCCTAATCCTGGAAACTCCCAGCGACAAAAAACTCCGACTGAAGGGAGTTGATGTTCTCACTTTCACCGACAAAGAGCTGCTCCCGCGGCTCGAAAGTGAGGGCTTGGTTGATACGACCCTTGACTGGTATCTGGAACACCCGGAAATCTTAGAAGAAAAACGGGGCTGCCTGATTGCCGATGTCATTTGTACCAACCTGCCTGACGTCAATTACATTGAGCTGAACTCGGCTCAGAAGAAGGGCTATTTGCGAGACCTCAAGAATCAACTGCCAAAAGTTTTCTCCGAACTGGAAAAGCTGATGATGCAGTTGAACCGCGATGAGGCACCTGAATATGAAAGTTTGAGCCGTGATCTACGTTTGCTATTACTTCGTCCTAACCACGACCTCACAGTCGAACAGGAAGAAGTGATTGGCCGCGTGATTGCTCGGCTACAGCCTCTGAGCCTACTGAGCGTGTTTACTTACGACAAACGGCTGTTTTATGAACGGTACTCGACTTGGTCTGAATCCAAAAAGGATTGGGCCATTGCTGAGATTACCAGACATTACCGTCCGCTGATGCATCAACTGAGTGAGAAATAATTTCATCAGACTCAACCCAACAATCGCCAGCCAGAGTGCCACGGCGAAACAAACAGGAGACACACACCATGATTACGTCCCTTCTCTACGAACTGACAGTGCTGAGCGTATTCGTGTTCATCGGCGGCATCGTCTATTTGATCGATGATTTGCTGGGAACCTCCATTATGGCTGGTTGGCACAAACTGACAACCAAAGAAGGTTTGCCGATTGGCACCAAGCTTGGTTTCATTGGCGGTCGATCAACCCAAACCCGGGTGATCGAAGCCATTGTCCTGGGCTCGCTAGCCTTTTACGAGTTGCATGCCTTTTTTGCTACAACCTTCTTGGGCAACCTGCTCGTTCTTCTCGTTGCGATCATTGGCGTGTTTGTCGGCTTTGTTGCCGGCCCGCTGTTTGTCCGCGTTTGGAACAAGCGAGGCAAAGCCATCAAGGCCATTGAAACCGTCGAAAAGGGCGAGTTTCACCCGGTCGAAGAAGCCCGACAGGCCATTACTGAGCTGGCTCATAACGCCAGTGAAAAAGTCGGTGGTCTTGGCCATAACCTGAGTGGAAACTTCTTTGAAGCCATTGATGAGGCGGCCAGGCATCTGCCTGGCGCTCCTCACCCTTCGGCTGAAGTTGAATCTCCGGTAACGACTGAAGTGTCTGTGCCGGAAGTTGAAACGGAAACTGCTGCGGAAGTGGCAGTTGAAAGTCCGTCTGAAAGCCCCGCCGACAAAGCGCGACGGGAACTTGATGAATTCGTCGAAGGTACAAATCCAACAAAATAAGGAGAATCATCCATGACTGAGTCCGGTAACGTTCCGGCGGAAACGCCAGTTACAATGACTGAGTCAGCCCAAGCACCTAAAGCGGGAGCGGCTTCTACAGCCGCTCCCGTCGAAGAAGCCCACAGCTGGTTCTACTGGGTTTACCACAATTCGGTAAATTATTCCAAACATTTTGCCCGACGACATTGGTTCACCTTTGTCGTCATCGCGATCGTACTACTACTCGGCCTGATCGTTGGCCGTGGTTATCTTCAGGAATACGTGATGGGCGCCCGTAAGTATTTGGGCGGAGTTATGGTTTCAGTCGCTTTCCTAGCGGTACTTGTCTGGTGGTTCAAGCGCAGTTTCCTGCGGCGACAGATCTTTACTGTCATCGTACTGGCTGCAGTCGCTTGGCCCGTCTACCAGTTCGCCCGACCGATTCACGACTACTTCTCGAGCTATTGGAGGTATCATGCCCTTGATACCGTGAAGTTGTCTGACTTGCCGGAAACGCGACAAGAACGAATCCAGCCGCTTAATTCAGTCTACACAATGGCGAGCGGCCAGATAAGTAATAATAATACTCCTACCGAACCGCATTTCGTGCGGATAGGAGCAGACTATCGATTTACAATGGGCGCCGAGCCACCAACAGGAACAGCCTATTTGCTCAAGCGCCTATTTGGAAGTGTTAAAGAAGTGTATGACGTCCCCGGCACTCAGCCGAATATTGATCTTTCTACGCCCGAAGCCAAGAGCACTGTCTCTTTCCCGGTCGGAGAGAATTTCTATTTCGGGCACAACATTTATACCTCCGTGCGCCGTTCATTCGGCCCGTGGCGGTATCTGAATTATGAGCCGGACAGTGTTATTTACGTCAAAGACGATTCCAATCAATGGGTGCAAGTGGTCACACTGATCCGTTGGAGGGGAATTTTATTCCCCTGGCCCGAATTCGGCGGAGTTCAAGTGATTGAACAGACGCCCAATAATATTGTCAGTTCCATTACTCGCGCTTTCCTGGGAGTTGGGTACTATGTTTCACCCAAGGAACTGGAAAGCGGAAAGTACCCCTTCCTCAAGGGGCAGAATATCCGCTCTTACAAAGTTTCTCGCTTTATGGCAGGGTCGTTCAAGTTCCTCAAGGGCCTTTCGGCTCCCTTGCCACTGAACCATGATAATGACATCCGCATCGCCGACATGCCGGAGGACTGTAATGATCAGCCCTTCGTCATATACGTGAAGATGTCAGAAGTTGTGAGCGGCGCTGAAGATTCACTCTACCACTCCTTTGTCCTGGAGCCTTACAACAAGACTTCCAAAGGATCGGTCGTGATACTCTTCATTCCCGCCGACGGCACAGAAAAAGTCTACGCCGCGATCAATGAGGAAAGCAAACTCAACCTGATCGGCATCAGTAGCATTCCCCAACTGGTGATAAATGACCATCCGTTCTTCGATTGGAGCAGCCATGCCCCGGTCGAGAATCGGTTGTATGTCAGGACGATTGATGGGACCAAGTATTATTTTGGTCTTACAACCGTGGTCACCAAAAATGAGAAGGACAACAAACTTTTCATCGGCGGCAATAATCCCAATGTCGCGCTGACTGACCTCAAGTCACGACGCGTGTACTGGATGCGCCCGCCGGAATCCTCGACCTTTGTCGACCAGCTCCGGGCGCAGATGAAGCTCCCGGCCGGTAGCCCACTCCTGCCGCCACTTCCTGGCGCAGCTGGACCACCGACAACACCCGTACCTTCGGTAGAGCCCCCGGCAATCGTGCCTGTGGCTACCAAGTAACCTCAATGTTCTTTACCAGCGTTTCGACTTACACTCGAAACGCTTTTTTATTTGCTAAAAAACTCGGACTAATCCGAGTTTTTACTTATGCCATAATCTTTTAACATTCCACCAGCGTTCGTGTGATTGATCCAACTCTAACCAAGATAAATACAAAAAAATAAATAAAATTATAATTGTGTTAAGTGGCGCCAACCAATAAGGATATTCTTTGCCAAAACTTTCCAAAATCATGATGATACCCAAGAAACCAATCGAATACATGGCGCCGTTTTTTAGATAAGCTAATTTCGCAATAACCTCAGTTCCCCGAACCGTCACTTCGCGAACGACAAAGGCCCCAATACCATTACCGATCAGAATAAGCGGCACTGAAAGCGTAAAAGCAAAAGCACCGATGACGCCATCAATTGAAAAGGAAGCATCGAGAATTTCCAAATACAAAATTTTACTCCAGGCACTCATATTAGAAGACAACAACTTCTTTTCTTGTTCCTCAGCGTTTTTCTTAAAACCATCAGTAATAAAAAAAGCAGTAAAACCAATGCAGGCGGCCAAAGCTAACATCGGATTAATCTTCAGCGCTAAATAAACAATGCCCGTTAAAAAAATAGCTGCTAGGGCATAAAACCAGAGGCCGCGTCGATGAATAAACCCTTCCACTAAAAAAGCATACTTCTTTTCTTCTAAAAATAACCAGGACAAAAAAATAAAAAATAAATAAACTCCGCCACCTAACAACAAGAACGGCTTGGACTGATTGATATAGGTTTCAATCTTAGGATCATTACTGAAAACAAATGTAAATAATTGGATCGGTGTTAAGGCGGGATTAGCCAGCCAGACAATTAAAAATGGCAATAAACCGCGGACCACAAATACGGCAAATAAAATACCCCAAAATAGAAATATTTTGCGATATTTTTCTGGCATGGTTCGCAGTACATGTGCGTTAACGATGGCATTATCAATTGAAGAGATAATTTCGAAAACACACAAGCCGAGAATAATTATTAAAAATGAAAACATAAATCGTTGTGTCATTCCCGTCCGCCGCGGCGGACAGGAATGACGGCTGAGAAACAAGATTACTAATATACTAGCCTACTCCACTTTCATCATTTTTTCCATCAACTTGATGAATACTTGAGCATTAACTTCAACGTCCGGCATAGCGCGATGGGCATTACGATTTTCAAAACCAAAATGCCGCGCAACTTCAGTTAAATTATATTTCGGCAATGACAATAATTTTCGCGATAACAATAAAGTGTCAATAAGGTTATTAGTCGGCTTTATTAACTGATGGCGAGTGGCGTGAGCCAAAACAAACAACCAATCAAAGTCTTTAATATTATGTCCCACCATAATCGCCTCACCAGCAAAAGACAAAAAATCACTCATCGCTTCTTTGCTCTTGCGACCATTAACTAATAAAAAAATTTCGTTGAGACCATTAATTTTTTCCACTTCGGGCGGAATGGCGCGTGTCGGTTGAATCAAAGTTTCAAATCTCGCTATTTCAACCGGACCCCGTAAACGGATACCGGCGATTTCTAAAATTTCATCTTTTTGTGGATCAAGTCCTGAGGTTTCTAAATCAAAAACCACGAATTCTGTTTCCAAAAACTTCTGATATTTTTCGGCTAATTGGAATTTAAGTTCTTCAGTCATATAGACCATTATATAGAATATCTATGAGAAAATCAAAGTATCAAAAAATCCGTGCCAGCTAACCGGCACGGATACAATGAACGAAATTTACTTTACTTCTTTTCCATCACGATTGTGGTGGTAAAGAAAGTTTTGGGAAAGAATCCCATCTGACCGAAGGCATAGACACAATTAGAGGCCCCACGAACGCACGAGACCGTCTCTGCCGAGCGCACATTCCAACCTTCTCCAAGCTCAGCAATAGCCTGGTCGGTCTGTTCTTGTAAGCTCCTGCTTCTGTTTACTTGCCTTTCTCCAGATTCTTCCCAGGCCTGAATGATCAACACTTTTGTTTGCATCTGCTTTTCCTTTTTGTTGTAGTTATTTGGTTTCGTTACTCAAAACCAAAACTTTTTTGGTTGTTAGCGCCTCAAACCATTGGCGCACTAGACTTTTAACCGGCGGCTTAGTGTCGCAGGCCATTAAATAGCTACTGAAAAGATAGAACGCGATGAACAATGTGTTGCAAATTTCGAAATAGGTTATTGGCGGAGGCAGTATGGCCATAATCAACACTGCTAACAGTACACCAGAATTAAAGTAACGCACCGAATATTCGGTAACTTTACGAGGATTCGCTAATCCTTGTTCCAGCCTCGCTTCCGCTTCCTTCTCAGCGACAATAGCTCCGGATATATACAGTAAAAAAAATATCATAATAATTGGCAAGAATATATACCAATGGACAGACATGAGCATCAAAAAGCCCGATAGCGTTGCCAAAAGTATACAAAGTTTCGCCCAAAAAAAGTTAGTTTGTCCCGTCAACTGAGCCACACATTGGCAAATCTTCTCCAACCTATTTATCAACCACGTATCAAATTTAAGGTGCATGACAATTCTCCCTTTGCGTTAAAGTGACCTTATTACACTGATCGATTATTATAGACCATTTATCTCCTTTTGTCAACTCCCTGTACAGTTAACATCAAAGGGTGACATTTTGGTAAGATAAGGGTGACACTGTTAACTCACCTAAACTTAGCAAAATATATGCCAGGATCAAAGCTTAGCGCCCCTCAAGAAATAAGGTTCAGATGGTATCGTCAGGTCGAAAAGTATGGAAAAACAGTTGATGAGGTCTGTAATATATTTGGCATGTCCAGAAAGACATATTACAAATGGTATAACAAAGATCATGGCTATGGCTCTAATAGGCATATCAGCCATGAGCTTCATCCTCAGCTTAAG
>CAISTG010000017.1 GCA_903888345.1 Candidatus Buchananbacteria bacterium
TCCAGTTTAGCCCTTTTAGGCTTTTCATTTTTGAAGCGGCAAAAATCTGCATCCAAATCAGTTACCCGATAAAACTTTCCCACTTCTGGCACAATCGCTTTCCGTTTAGCCATGACTTCTTCTCCTCGTTGGTTGTCTAGATACGATTATTTTTTATCGCCAAAGATGCGTGCATATTGTTCAATCCTAGCCTGTGCCCTTTTTGTCCAATAATCAACTAACTTGCTCTTTTCTGCTTCGCTAATTGGTTTATCTAGTTGACTATAATAAAGCGTTAAATTCACAAGAGAGCCGTCTGATAGATTTAGACAACGGCACCAAGCCCGCCATAAATTCAGATCTTCTACTAATCGCACCAAATACTCAATGCCCTCAATATTGACCTTATAACAACTACCAAGTGCCAATGGCTTTATCGTAACGTCTTCATTTTTACTCATTGTTACTTTCCTTGTTGATTTAAAAAGAATCAATCGCTTTCTTATGCTCCAAAATTTCTGCTTCAATTTCAGCTATTCGTCGTCGAGAACATTCAACCCGCTCCTCAAACGTTTCATCTTTAAACTTTTGCAACTCTTCAAGAGTCATTTCTTCACCGAGCTTGTCGGCCGCAATCTGATAGACACTTGAAGGCCAAATTTCTCCCGGCTCCAAATCAACACAATCAAGGGCCCAATCATGTTGCGTATGCGTAGCCGCAACTATTTTATAAATAGTTCTCGCTCTGGGACCACGATAATAACCTCCGACTTTTATGACGCGATCTGCCATGATTACTCTCCTCTTTCGGTTGTCAAAGTCCAAAAACAGAGAAAGCCGGCTACTCGCCGACTTCTTCTTTGATTTTATCTAATAAATCATCAATATTAGCTAGTGACTTATCGCCTTTATTTAATCTGAATTCCAATCGGGGCACGCTGCGCAGAATTACTTTCTCATTCAATTCTGCTTGCAATCGTTTAGACAACAAGTTCAACTTATGTACGGCAAAATCCGCTTTCTCATCGGGCATGACGCCGATATAGACGGTCGCGTACTTTAAGTCAGCTGAAGTCGTCACGCGCATAATCGTCAAAAACACGTCAGGCATTTCTACCTCACGGTTGATGATGCTGCCGAGTTGCTGCAGAATCAATTCATTTACTTTAATCATTCGGTCGGACATATATACTAGTTATAGAATTCAATAATATCTTTTTCTTCAATCACTGGCTTGCCTTCGAAAGTTAGGCCGCATTCTTGTCCTTCAGCCACATTCTCGACTGACTTGCGGAAACATTCTAAGCGCGGTACCTTACCTACCACTAACGCTTCACCATTGCGCACAATAATGGCAGTAGTCGTTGGCGTCAAACCACCTTCGATTACTTTACCGCCAACAATCATGCTGGCGTGTTCGCGACGGAACACCTTCATGACCTCCAACTTGCCGATCATCTTTTGTTTCTTTTCCTGAGTTGCTAATAATTTAATTTCTTCTTCAATATCTTCAATCAAATGATAGATAACTTCGTAAATCTTAATTTCAACTTTTTTATCACGCGCTAAAGTGGCCACAGCGGTCATTGGCTTAACTTTAAAACCAATAATCTTGGCATTAGTCGCTTCCGCTTTCGCGATATCAGCTTCAGTAATAATACCTAAGCCTTTAGCAATAATTTTAATCTTAACCTCTGGTGTTTCTTTTTTAGCTAACGATTCTAAAATCGCCTCCAATGATCCGAGTACGTCAGCTTTGATAATCAAATTAATTGATTTGGCATTGGCCGAAGTATCTTCCACCTGACTCACTGAAGTCAAAGAAAAATCTTTCTGTTGGCTCAGCTTCTTATATTTAATGTCACGATTTAAATTTTTAATATCTTTGCAAACTTCCACGATACTACCAACTTCCGGCGCTAATTTCAAACCGATAATCTTAGCCGGCATACCTGGTAAAGCTTCTTTGATTTCCATGCCCTTATAATCCTTCAAGGCGCGAACCTTGCCACAAAAATCATCACCTAAGCAAAGATTATCACCAACATGTAAAGTGCCAGCTTGAATTAAAATAGTGGCGACTGGTCCCTCGCCTTTGTTGACTTTGGACTCAATCGTCGTGCCGATCGCCAAGCGATCAGGATCAGACATAATACTTTCTTTATTTAAGTCAGCGACTAATAGTAAGGTTTCAAGTAGATCATCGATACCGGTGCCGTCTTTAGCGGAAACAGGAAGACAAACAACATCACCACCCCAATCTTCTGGTAATAATCCTAAAGCTGACAAATCACTTTTGGTTTTTTCTAAATCAGCTTCCGGCTTATCGATTTTATTGATTGCGACAACAAACGGTAATTTTGCATCTTGAATAATCTTGATCGCTTCTTTGGTTTGTGGTTGGACGCCATCATCAGCTGCGACTACTAAAATAGCAATGTCAGCGACGCGGGCACCACGTGAACGCATGGCAGTAAAAGCTTCGTGACCCGGAGTATCAATAAAAGTAATGGTGCGGCCATTCTTGTGAACTTGATAAGCGCCAATATGCTGAGTAATGCCGCCGCTTTCAGTGGCCACCACATCAGTCTTACGAATCGCGTCTAAGATTTTGGTCTTACCATGATCAACGTGACCCATAACCACAATAACCGGAGGACGAGTCGCTTTGGTTAACGATTCTTCCGCTAAAATTCCTTTGAGTTTTTCTTGACCAGTAACATCGCTGGCACTTTCCGTTTCACCCTCTTCTAGTAAAACGTTAAAACCTAAATCCTGTCCGATAATCGAGGCAGTATCAAAATCGATGCGCTCATTCATTGAGGCTAAGACGCCACTTTTCATTAAAGTTGCTAAAACTTTAGTGATCGGTAAATTCATGCGGGCAGCAAAATCTCTAACCGTAATCACTTGCGGAATACTAATATCACCACCGATCGGCTTGCCATCTTCTCCGACTTCACCCACGGAGCGAATCTCGGTCAACTTAGCTTGTTCGCGCAATTGACGTTCGCGATTCTTCCAAGCTTCGGTGATTTTCATGGCTAAACGGTCATCAACTTTGATGGCGCGTCGACCAATATCAAAACCCATGCCAGGTAATTTTTCTAGCAGTTCATTGGAGGTGACTTTTAAGCGACGAGCTAATTCCGAGACATTCATGTGATTTGATTCTAAATTGTTTAATAATTGATTTTAGAATAACAGAAAAGACCAATAAAATCAAGCGGTTGACAGAAAGGCAAAATAATTACTTTAATTATAAATAAAAAACACCCAGTCAAAAAGTCGACTGAGTGCCAAAGTGCAAATTAGGCGTGACCCAACACGATTGTATTCCAACCATCGCGCGGTGTTTCGCCTGGCCACAGATAGATCACGGTAGCCTTTCGCTCTGGAATAGTTTCCTGATTATCTTCGACAGCGGCCCAAAATTCATCAAGTGCTTGGCGAGATTTTTGGTAGCCAACAACATCAGGACTCAGATGCAAAGTCAAAGATACGCGATTGCGCCGTTCGAATTCGCCATCAAAATATATCAGAGCGTGTTCCTGATTAATCCTGCTCTGCAACTCATTGACGAAACAAACATCACTGTGGCGCATTAAGGTAATATTCGCCTCTAACTCGTCTTGTTCTTCAATATTGCCGGCAATGATCGATAATTGTTTCAACTTACTGTCATACTTAATTCGCATGAATTTCTCCTTTTCATAGTTGAGTTATCTTGACCAAAAATGAACGATAGCGTATTATATCAAGTATAAATCATTTTGTCAATCATGTGTCAGAGATCAAAAAATCCGCTGTCCTCCTCGACGGCAAAGCATTAGCCGAAAAAATTAAAAGCGAACTAAAAAAGGATATCGCCGAATCAGGAATAACTCCGGGATTGGCTGCCATTTTAGTTGGAGATAATGAGGCTTCTCGGTTATATCTCTTACTGAAAGAAAAAGCCGCTCAGAAAGTTGGTATCGTCTTTAACAAATACTTATGTAATAGCGAATGTTACAGCGAGATTGATGAATACGAATTAACCGAGATGCTGCGCTTCTTAAATAAAGATGATCAAGTCAATGGCATTATTTTACAATTGCCACTACCTGAGGGTTTTGATCAAAATAAAATGATCAAATTGATTGACCCAGCAAAAGATGTTGATGGTTTTAACGGTGGGAAGATTATCCCACCAACGATTGCTGCCGTAATTGAATTATTAAAATCGACCAATGAAAATTTAGCTGGGAAAAAGACTTTGATCATTGGTAAGAGCGATGTCTTTACGGAAGGAATTAAAAATTATTTACAACAAGAATTAGCTTTAACAGACATTGCTATTAGCAATACTATCCCCGACAACAGCACCGACTTCGATATTATTATCATCGCTCTCGGCCAAGCGCAAGCACTCAAAAAAGAACAAGTCAAAGTGAGCGCCATCGTGATTGATATCGGCATTAATAAAGTTGGCGATAAAACCATCGGCGATGTTGATCCCGCAGTCGCTGAAGTCGCGAGTTATCTGTCGCCAGTTCCTGGTGGCGTCGGACCACTGACTGTCGCTTGTCTATTACGGAATACTTTTGAGTTGGCAAAAAAATAGTAGCCAGCCTCGATTTTTGAATAAACTTTTATTGACAAAAATGTCTAACTACTTTATTCTATTATCACTGTACCTTTTCTACAACCAAAGGAGTTGCCCAAGTCATGAGAACTGAAAAACCGATACTGAAGCCGAAAGCCTGCTTAATTTGCGAACATGTTTATCAGCAATCATTTTCAGTAGGAGAAATAATACTGGAACCGCATACGCCGAGTGAACGGGTAGAGTATAAAAAATGCCCTAACTGCGGTTTCGATCCTCAGTTCATGATCGACATCGATAAGATCATTAAAGAAAGAACGACTATGACTTTATCTGCCGACAAACAGCCCAAAATTAATACCGAGGATATTTCTTCGTATATTATCGTCAGATTGAAAAAATCTTGGCCCAGCACATTGAAGTCCAAAACTGATTAACAAAAATAGCCCTTGCCCCCGTCAAATTCATTGGCGGGTTTTATTATTCAAAAAAAACTCTCTTTAGATTCTAAAGAGAGTTTTATAATTAATTGTATATTTTAACGTCGTTTATGCTTTTTGTTTTTCTGATTACTAATTTTTTTCTTAACCGGAGGATTAAGGCTAGTAGTCTTTTTCTTGGCAGCCCGTAACCGTTCCAGATCGCCCTTAACTTTATTCATATTCTTATGAATACTCTTGAGTAGTTCTTTCTGCGCGATATCACGCTTCTCACCTTTCTTGTCTCCCTTAGCAATGTAATCAACGTCCTCTGACATGTCATCAACTTCACCCTGGATGTCATCAATGTCTTTTTGGATATCAGAAACGTCAACTTGAATTTCTTCGACGTCCTCTTGTAACTCATCAACATCAGTTTGAATTTCTCCCACGTCCTCGGCGATATCTTCAACGTCTTCAGCAATCTCACCAACATCTTCAGCGATATCATCAATATCCTGTTCAACATTCGCCAAACTTTCACTCGTCTTATTAATTGACATCTGAATAAAGATGGCGAGATAAATCGCTTCTAAAGAAACGATCGTTGTTAAAACCAATAAGACCGTATCCCAACTGACGCCAAGTACACCTGATAAAAAAGCCAACAAAAATAAAATGGTATGCACCACTAAGGATTGAATCGAACCGACCCACTTAATAAACTTACTAGCAATAATTTCAACTTTAGTTTCGGGAATTGAATCATTAACAATTGGTTCAATAATTTTAACCGCGGGGATTTTTTTGGTTATTTTTTTGGGAGCCATAAAAGTACTGCTTAAATTATGTTGATTTAATTATAACACTAATTTTAAGAGCCGACTAGCTAAACCACCAGTTTGACAAACCCGAAACTATATGCTAAGTTGGAGCATCAGCTTAAGTCCATTGACAATTTATTATATTTTAAAAACAAATTGCAAAACAACCAGTTCGCAGCGCGAACAGACAAGGAGATCTCGATTATGCAACTGCACATCGGGGAATTTAATGACGACAATGCCACCGCGTTGATCCGGTGGTGCTTGTCACCGCAGGAAATCGAAAGGCTGAAGAAATTTAAACGTCAGCCGATGGTGGCGATCAGTGTAATTACAGTCAGTGACAATGGAGAAATCCGAGTTGAAGAAAATCGCTTCGTTCGACCACTGACTGACCTCGCTGCCTATATCGCTTTCCGCAATGTGGGCAAGCACTTGATTTTGGTTGGCGTCTTGAATCACTATTATAGTGAGCCCGGCGAAAGCAAAAATTTGCAGACGGTCTATCGTCGCTACAGCGGTTTCAATGAGTACAAACACACATTAGTCCATTCCAAGTGGAATCGCGATAACGATACCTATGGTGTCTTGCTTAATGATGATGACTTGTTTGAAAACATCCAGACACAAAAGGAAGTTTACGTTGCAGAAAATTTGTTTGCTCCGATCCCCTGGGATTACAAGCTGGTCAATTTCTGGTTTCATCAAAAGCCGATTGATCAGTGTCACAATCGTAAACGTCGGCTCGGTGCTTATGCGCTAACCGTAACGTTACTGCCGATTATTTATCTGTTGCGCATATTGTTTAACGTCCTACTCGTTAATGGAGTGGGCGGAATCACCCACATTAACTGGCGTTGGTTTATTCATCCCTTCACCAGTGAATTCGAGATTCCCACCGGCGAGCAATATTTTCGCCTAGTCAGCACTTCTCGCACTCACGATAAGCCTCTCTGGAGAGTACTGATCAATTGGCGCGTACTGCTCTTAACTGCTGGGGTGCTTTTCTTTATTATTGATTGCCTACTTCCCATCCTGCTCGCTCATGGAACGGCAGCGATCGTCGTCACGATCGTACTGCTCCTGCTGGCGGCGGTTATCGGTATTGGAGTCCGTTACAATGTAGCTATTGGCAAAATGCTCAGCGAGTGGGAAAAAGCGGATCGCGCCGATGCCGCTAAGAAACTTGCTGTCGAACTAAATTCACTCAACTGTCAGCTAGTGCCAAAGACATTAACTTTGGATTCTCTGCCCAGCGATAAAAAGACGCTCTCACTTCGTTTCTATCGACTGAAAAGTAAAGTTTGCCGTCCCTTCGCCGGCAGCTGATCGTTCCTTAACTTGCGCCGACTCTCATAAGAGTCGGCTTTTTTATTTGGACAAAAAAAGACCGGTGTCGCAACTAGTAAACTAGTGCGACACCGGTAAAGGACATATTTATAAATCAGCAATCGGTGGCAGGCGTGGCGTCAGGGGAACTGACTTTCTCAGGCAAAGAGTTAACCCATTGCCTCACCTTTTCTTCGCGGTCAATGCGGGCCACTGGGTCCTCCACTTCTCCGTCGGTCATCTCAAATCGATGCAGGTGCAGGTGCCGTTTGTCGTGATAAGTGTGATCCGAAAATTGATAACTCAACTCCAATTTTGCCAGACATTCGACCATATCAGCGGCGTTCGCTGGCGCTTCCAGACCATGAAGACTGCTCGGTGACGACTCCGCGCTTTTCGGTAGATGCAGCGCCGCCAGAGTGTCTATCAACCGCTCCGAGTCTTCCACGCTCGCGGACCAATCCACTCCGGATGTTCCGGCGTTGCCAAAATTGGCAAAACTGATCACGACCGGTGGTTCGATGACTGAATAGGGCAACTTCGGGAAAACTTCTTTCGGGTGGACATACGCAGCCTTATTCTCATGAAGCTTGATCGTCGACACGTTTTCCGGCGGCGCTTCAAACAAGTCCGCCACATCGGAGCCAGTGTTCGGCTTCCGTGTCTGCAACGGAATTTCTTCCGGTAGGGGTTCGAACAAAACTTTCGGTTCGATGGACTTGTCACTAAAAAACGCTTCGGCATTATCCACATCCGGGCCCGAAAAGACGGGCGACCCCGGCATCTCGACGTATGAATCGATTTTGCCGACATTCGGAATAATCGGAACTTTCGTCTTCAAGGTTTGGGCAGTAACTGCCACGCGATCGGCCGGCGTTCCGGTACGTTCTGCCGGATTAAGCGGTGTCAGCTGCCACTCGGACGCCGAGCGCATTACTTCCTGATCATGTGGCGCGAGCGGTATCGCTCCTACCTTCGGTTCATCCGGTCCAGTTTGCGACTGAAACGGCTTTAAGGTCGAAGGTCCGTCGAATTGTTCAGGGTCGCCACGACGGCGAGCCAGAAATTCATCAACATACGCTTCTTCATCCATGTCTGGCACGTACGAAACATGCGGTGAAATAATCGGAACTTCCATCTTCGGACCGTCGAAATGTTCGACTACTCGCTGAAACGTACTCGACGGAATGGTAATGTCGGACAACGCCGCTCCTAATGCAAGCGCTTGCTGTCGGCCCTGTTCAGTGAGTTGATAGCCGCCATCAAAAAGCGGCAGATCAAGCTCTGCCATTTCACTCACCGAACCAACTCCGATCACAGAGATCATCTCTCCCGGAAATTGCGCGGAGACGACTCGGTTCATGTGCCTAACCAACGGCCGGGCTTCACGCTCAGGATAGCCATTGGCCACCAGACACTTAACATTCAAATCGAATCTGGACTGACGGCGACGCTTCTGGCGGCGTTTGGCCTGAAGCCGAAACTTCCGTGAATTCTGTGATTTTCTCATGATAGACCTTTCTTGATGACTGACTAATCAGCCAATTGTTGAGGAACGATTCAATATTTTGCAATAATTGCTCTTTTTAGCAATATATATTTATATCATATATTTATCTATTTGTCAATAGGAGGGGCCATCATCAATATTGTTATAAAAAAAGACCGGCGCCGCAACTAGTAAACTAGTGCGACACCGGGTAGAGGTGCGAGTTGGCGATTAGCTGTTGCGGCCACCGCCAGAACGGGTGGAGAAGGTGCAGAGCTTGTCAAAGCTCCGACCAACCTTCTGGCCGATGCCCTTGAAAAAGCCGAGCTTCTTCGGCGCATTCGGGATGACCGGACGGGCCGCGGCGCGGTAGCCGTTGGCACAGGCACAGGAGGCCGGCATGACTTCCGGGGCCGTTTCGGGGCGACTCGGGGTCAGCACCAACACGGGCGGCGCATCGAGGCTGGTCGGGTTCGGCGGCAGCGGCGAGACCGGGAGCTGTTCGGCCGCCTTGACGACCTTCTGGGCGTTGGCAATGGCCCGACGCTCCGGTTTGCTCACCTTCGGCTGGTCCGAGGGCTGGTTGGCGAATTCCGGATGCCGGCGCAGATAACGCCGTCCGCGGGAATTTCCGCCACCGACCGCTGCCTGGGCCTTGTGAATCAGACTGAACATGGTCTTCATAGTAATCCCTTTCCATTTTGGCCGAATAACTCAGCCGGTTGTGAGGTACGCTTCATTAATTGCTTGATTAGCAATATATTATATTAGCATATAGTTAAAATTTTGTCAAGAGCTTTATACACAGGATATGAATTACTTTGGCCTAATTTAGACAAAATATATTTAAATTAATTCCGGATTTATTTAAAATTAGACTCTTTTTTCCACTTTTCTAGAAAAGTGGAGCAAAAGTCGCGACCGGATGAAAATCATGGCTGAATTTTTGACTTCTCTCCCTAAACCAAAAACGCTGTCGCTGTTTTGGTTTGCCTGACGGCCGTTCGTTCTCGTCAAAAATCAGCACAATATTTTCAAATGGTCGCCAAAAAGGATATAATTTGACCTATTTAATTTAATCTAAATTAAGCCAAAAAATGCCATTTTTCGAGACTTTAGCCCTTGACAAAATATGCTCCATATGATATACTGGTCTATTCAGTGCGGAAAGCATCCCTGAATCAAAAAGGATGGTTTCTCGTTGGCTCTGGAACAAACAGGAGGAATAATTCACTGAAAAGTAACTGTGAGCCAAAAAGATTCATAACCCCAATCTATGTTTAACAAAACAATCCAAAAAAACATGCTTGTCATCGGAGGATTGTTAATGTTGGCCAATATTGCCACGCCAGCCGCCTTGGCTGCCACCTGGTTGACTGTGCCAACCACCACTTATATCACTGCCGCTACCTCAGCGGACCCAATTATCTTTAATCATGACGCCACCACGACTGATATCGCCATTACTGTCGATGATCAGGCTGATAAGGCGGTCGTTACTAAGGTTGAAGATAACTTCATACCCTCATTAGAGGATATTAAGTCTTATGTCCGTAATGAAGCTAAAAAAGCGGGTTTAAGTATTCGTGAAGTGGAAACTATTATTAATTGTGAATCTCGTTGGGATGCTGACGCTAAAGGCTATAACCGTAATGGTTCTTATGACTTAGGCTTATGGCAAATCAATTCTATCCATAAAACCTTAAGTGATGCTGATAAACTAGATTATAAAGCTGCAACCAAGTGGGCGATTGAAAAACGTTTACGTGACGGTAGCTGGTCTGCCTGGTCTTGTTCTAGAAAGTTAGCCTCAAAATAATTTAAATATAAAAACATCCGCCTCGGCGGATGTTTTTTGTTATCTAGGCCACGACCAGAATCGAACTGGTGATAAAGGTTTTGCAGACCTCTGCCTTACCACTTGGCTACGTGGCCCCAAGTAACCTCATCTTAGCAAAAAATGGATTTAAAATCAACCACTAGTTACCCGACCAATTGACACTCGGGATATTTTGTATTATAATGATTAATCGTTCGGTCGTTCTTTCAACAACAAACCAGGAGCACCCACTAATGGATAGTTCTGACGCCAATATCAGTCACGACACCGATCACCTCTTCAGACTAAATTATGAAGCTATCGGTCACGATGAATTGCTACAACAAGTCAATACTTTTATGGAGCAGAGTGGCATTCGCCAATTTTGTCGCCTCAATTGCCGTGGGGCTTGCTGTAACTTTACGAATCATGGCAAATGTAATCCCATTACACAGTGCTGCGAGGAAAGCCCGCGCTTAGCCTGCAACCTTTGGCTTTGTCACTCGCTCTTTTCCGTCTTGCTTTATGTTAGCTATGAGTTTAACCAAAAGAAAGTCACTCAATTCCTCAGTTACTACATGTATCAATTCAGAGTGACGGCAATTAAGCGTCTCAATGAACTACTGGGAACTTATGCCAACTGCTATCAGGCAGCTGATTGCTATCGGCAAGTAACTCCCCAAGCAGTTAAAGACCATTTCAGTTTAGCCCCAACTCCCGACCTCAGCGATCCGGAAATATTGCAAAATATCGCTTCAATCATGAAGCTACTAAGCCAAATCGTCGAGCGCCAACAGTCCCCATCAAGTTCTTGTTATGACCAAAAACTAATCTCGCTCATTAGGAGTGAGACGGCAATTGATACGGAAATCTTGTTCTATAATTTTCCTGAGCTCAACCGCCCCTGGAACTTCCCGGCTTCACCTTAACGGTGAAGCTTTTTTATTTTACATAATTCATGCTATATTGATGATATATGAATTTAACTGAGCCACAATTAGCGATAATTAAAACTTTGGCCCACTACGATGTGCTGGATTACCCCTTGACGCTCCTAGAAATTCATAAATTTTGTGAGATTGCCCTGAGTCCCGAAGCCATCTTAACGCAACTAGAATCAACTCCCTTAAAGCAACTCCTTAGCCAGCACGACGGACTATATTACCTGACCGGTCGCGAAGCCATTTTGACTTTACGACATCAACGTTATTGTTTGGCACTAAAAAAATTAGGCAAAGCCCAACGTGCCGCCCGAATCTTAAATTATCTCCCTTGGGTGCGAGCGGTTGCGCTTTATAGTTCATTGGCGCTAAAAAATTCACGTGCTTCTGGCGACCTGGATCTGTTTTTTATCACCGCCAGTGGCCGCGCTTGGTCCACCAGGTTTATCATTAATTCAATCTTATCTATATTTAACCTCCGACCCAAATCAAACGATACCACCGATAAACTCTGCACCAGCTACTTTGTCGACCAAAATAATTTAGACCTGTCTATTTCAAATGCCGAACACGATTATTATTATGCTTATGGCACTGGCAGTTTTATTTTCCTCGCCGGAGATCCTCGACTAGTGGCGGATTTTTTTCAGGCCAACGACTGGCTCAATACCTTGTTACCGAATTGGTTACCAACTTACAGCAACCTTTTTACTCCCACTTCCCCCACAATTGCTAATTGGCAAGCTTATCTAGAAAAGATCTGTAATCATCTTCCAGAGACAACACTACAAAAACTACAATTAAAATTATTACCACCAAAATATCAAGCCAACAACGATAGCAAGCGTGTTTTACTATCTACTGGCATTATTAAAACACATGATAATGATAAGCGCGAAAAATTCAACCAACTCTTTGAAGCGAATTATCATCGCGTCTTAACTGCTTATGACCAAACTACTTGAAAAACTGCTGCTCGTATTTTTTTTCTTGCTGCCACTCTCAACGGTCTATATTTTTGACGAAAAATTTCTCGGCGGAGCCAAATGGCAATTCTGCACCGGCGCTATTTATGCGACCGAGCTTTTGCTGTGGCTGATCTTTGTCTTATTTATTGCTACTCAGATCAAAACGAAAAAAAAGCTTTCGCTCACAACTCTGAAAAATAAACTTAGGCAACCCGATTACCGACTCATCATCACTGGCTTAGTTTGGTTATTTGTTTTTTACGCTGGCCTGAGCATACTCTGGGCACCAGAAAAATCCACTGCTTTTTATCTCTGGTTTCATTTACTCGAAGCTGGAATTTTATTTTTTATTTTATTAATTGAAAAGTTTGATACCAAAAAAATTGCTGCTGTCTTATTACTCAGTGGTGCCGTCCAAGCACTCTTTGCCTGTCAACAATTTTTTGCCCAAAAGATAGTCAGTCAAAAATGGCTCGGCCTCGTTGCTCGCACCCCCGATCAATTAGGTGGATTAGTGATTGAAGCCGACGGCGGACGCTGGCTCCGTGCTTCTGGTACTTTCAATGACCCGAATTTACTGAGTGGCTTTTTAGCTTTAACTCTAATTGCCGGCTGCTATTTTTATACAAAGACGAATTACAAAAAAATTACTTTGGCCTTAATCGCCCTAACGACCTACGGATTATTTTTTACCTTTTCGCGCGGCCCTTGGTTAGCCCTAGCTATTGGCCTACTAGTTTGGTTCGCCGGTCAAGCGGCCACCTGGAAAAAATCAATCCCTCCCGTCGCCACTATTATTTTGACCGTGGCCACCTTATCAATTATTTTTTCACCTTTGGTTTTAAGCCGGGCAAATCCCACTGGCCGCCTGGAACGCAAATCAATTTCTGAACGAACGGCGCAAAACGCCACTGCTTTCAATATTTTTAAGCAACACACATTACTTGGAGTTGGTTACAATAACTATACTTATGTCTTAAGTCAGCAACAGCCTGGTCTGCCCGCCTATCGTTATCAAGAAGTCGAGAATAACTATTTACTATTACTTACTGAATTGGGCTTGTTTGGCTTCATAATTTACTTCGCCTTAATCAGCTGTTTAGGTTGGCGAGCGTTTGTTAATCGCAACTACTGGGGCCTCGCACTGTTGGCTGCCGTATTAGTGCTCGGATTATTTTATCATTATGTTTATAGTCAATTTTCCGGATTAATTTTATGCTGGTTAATCGGATTTTTGGCGCTGCTGCCGCTTGACAGAATCTCGCCAAAGTATTAAATTTAATCATCAAGTTGTACTTTACAATCATCTGATTCAACCGCCACTAAGGAGCTCTCATGTCAAACCTCAAGCCGGAACCAGCACATTTGCAAACACCGATTGAAACCTTAACGGAACACCAATTGTTGTATCGCTTGCTACTCACTTTCACTGAATTACACTGGGAACAAGAAAAATTAAACCGACTGGTCCTCGTACTGCCGAAAGGGGTTAGAAACTTCATGTCTGATGACTATGAGGGTATGTCCCATAGTTGGGCAATTCATAAACGTTGTCGCGCAATTATCAAGGCTTGTCCAAAATTGGTTGCCGAGCTCGAACAAATGCAAATTAAGTCGACCGAAACCGATATGATTCTCTCTTGGGCGGCGATTTTACATCGATTACCATTTTTTCTCGGCTACGATAAGCCGCTCGAATGTCAAATTATCGCTACCGCTCTGGCACAAGCAATGTTTACCAAAGACGAACAGTCAGCGATTTACCCAGGTGATACGCTGGCAGAGATCTTGGCCAACAAACTACGTCACTACGACTATCAATGCCCCTTGGTTGATCGCGGTCCCTTGCCAGAAATTCTGCGCCTTGATCCGCAAGCCGAAATTTTTCGTTTAGCAGTGTTAACAGCGTACTCACCGGCCGAAACCGTCGAACGCTATTATCAACACAATATGCGGCTTGGCCTGACCATTTTTCAACCGCTGCCGATTCGCTATTTTGATTATTCACGCAACGATATTAGGCGCGATCTACTGACCTTCTGTTTGATTATGTTTGCCATTCAGGCGACTGACTTTTATTCACCGGAAATTCAGGACGCTTACAATCGTTGGTCAGAAGGTAAGCCTGCTGCCGCCAAAAAAATAATCGAGATTGCTAAATTAGAAAAACTCGATTCAAAACACCTGGATTACCTAATTCAAATCATGAACTGTTTTTACGAGGTGAATAACTTGCCCAATAATCTCGAACTTTGATTTGTTCTTTTCACTCTGCCGTTGGGGCAGAGTTTTTTATTTAAGGAAAATGAGGTTGGATTGACAACTTAAACCAAACCTGCTAAATTATTCTATTAACCGTTCCTTAATTTATAATAGCAAAAAACAAAGGAGACTATTCATGAAGAAATATGATAGTTTAACCGACATTCAGTACGGCCTGTTAATGAAGGAGGGTATTATCGACTTAGTGGGCCAGATTGATGAGGCGACGTCGGTTTATGTTCGTGAAGCCCTAATTCGCGCTCAGGCTGCCGAAAAAATCGATGGCCAATTACCGCCACTTAAAGTTCTGATAAGCAGTAGCGGCGGCCTCGCTGTTCCCGGCTTCGAGATTGTTGATGCGATCAGCAATTACCCCGGGCAGGTTACGGGCGTCATTCAAAGCTATTGCCGTTCCATGGCGACCATTATTCTGCAAGCCTGCGACTGGCGACAAGCGACTGAAAATTCCAAGATCTTGATCCATAACCCGCTCGCGACCAATGTCTCTTGGGATATCCTAACCAACAAGAAGAAATTGGCTGCCAGTATTGCGCGTCTAAGAGTGACCCGTAAAAAAGCCATCGATTACTTGAGTCGCGGAACCGGCCGCTCGTTTAAGGAAGTTGCCGCTCAATGTGCCAAGAATAAAGACTTCACCCCTAAAGAAGCCAAGGCCTACGGCTTGATTGACGAGATTATTCCCGCCATTTACCCGCGCTAAGTTTACAAACCATTCAACCCCAGTGATTAATATCGACTGGGGTTTTTTATTGCTATCATTATTGGTATAATGAAACATATGACCAAAATCTATCCTCAAGTCGGTGCGCACATTTCCGCTGCCGGCGACCTATCACTAGCGCCACTGCGAGCTAAAGAAGCCAACTGCGAATGTTTTCAATTCTTTTCTCGACCACCACAAGGCGGACCAGCGAAACCACTGACAGAAAAAATTATTACTGACTTCAAGATCAATTGTTCAAAAAACAATTTAGCCAGTTATATTCATTCGCCCTACTACATCAATTTTGCTTCAGTGGAAAATAGAATTTACTATGGCTCCATCAAGGTCATTCACGAAGAATTAGAGCGGGGCAGTCAATTAGGTGTCGATGCTCTCATGATCCACCTTGGTAGCGCCAAAGATCTGGGCGATAAAGAAGCCATCAAAAAAGTAATTCTTGGCTTAGCTGAGATGCTTAAAGGTTACACGGGCTCAACTCAATTCTTGATTGAAATGTCGGCGGGAGCTGGCGCGATTATCGGCGATACTTTTGAAGAGATTGCACAAATTATCAATTCTCCCAAATTAAAAAAATACGACATCGGCATTTGTTTTGATACTTGTCATGCCTTTGCCTCTGGCTATGATCTGCGGACTGAAGCTACCGTTAAGGCCACCTTCAAAAAATTCGATCAAGTCCTGGGACTAAAAAAATTAAAATTAATTCATGCCAATGATTCGCTGACTGACTTAGATTCCAAAAAAGATCGCCATGCGCATATCGGCCAAGGCAAGATCGGACTCGACGGCTTTAAAGCGATTGTTAAACTCGCCAAAAAATTAAAGATAAATTTAATTTTAGAAACTCCTGATGGAGAGGACAGAATCAAAGATATAAATATCCTGAAAGCAATGAGAAAATAAAAAGCACCCAACTATTGAGTGCTCAAGTGCAAAAATCAGCTCAGAGTTTAATTCAAACCAATTTTCTGACAATAATCGAAAGATACCTTAGCTCGATAATAATTACCCAAAATGCAGACACTTAAAGTATACAGTCGATTATCAAGATCGATTTCGATAACTTGAGCCACGATGCTGCCCCAGCGTTTGCCTGGCTTATACCATTCTTTGTCTTCATCTTCATGTCCATCCGGCAAAGAAACATTAACGTATTGTCCGACTTCGAAAACTTCCTGATCCATTACTCAATCTCCTTTGTTGTTGACTGACCCGAGTAATTTCGTCATAAATATCGATTCTTGACTTTATCAAAATTATATAAAATTGTCAACACCTATGAAACTAGCCATCATCTCCGACTCCCATGATAATATTCCGAATATTGAAAAATTTTTATCTTGGGCCAAAGAAAATAAAATTGAATCCATAATCCACTGCGGTGATATCGCCGCGCCTGGTATGATTAAGGAATTATTCGGTCCAGCCGGTTTTCCCTTTCATTGCGTTTTCGGCAATGTCGCTGATCGAGAATTACTACCAGAAATTTGCCAGCAATCTACCAATTGTAAATGCTATGGCGATGAAGGAGAACTTGTCATAGACAATCTAAAAATTGCCTTCTGCCATTTCCCCGAAGTGGCTAAAGAATTAGCTGCAACCGGAAAATTTAATTTGGTCTTCTATGGACACACCCACAAACCTTGGATGGAAACTTTGCCTAATGGTTGTCAGTTAATTAATCCTGGAACTTTAGGTGGAATTTTCCAGAAAGCAACTTTTGCTATTTTTGATACTGAAACCAATAAATTGGAATTGAAAGTTTTAGAACTATTATGATAAATATTGATACATTAAAAACTATTCAAGATTATCTCGCTATAAATGATCAACCAGAGAAATGCGAGGTAATTTTTATTTTTGGAGGAATTAGACAACCTAAAGTCTGGGATCGAGCACTTCAATTATATAAAGAAGACTACGCACCTAAAATATTTATCACCGGAGGTTATGGGCCGATGACTAAAGAGCTAAATCTATTATTACCTGAGGCAGAAACAATTAAAAATTATCTAATCGAAAAAAGAGTCCCTCAAAATGACATTATTATTGAGACTCAAGCAGTTAATACTTTAGAAAATGTAAAATTTGGAATAGAGGCATTACGCAAATACGGATTACAACCAAAAACAATAATCGCAATTTCAAAACCATTTCATATGCGGCGCTGTTTAGCAACATTTAATAAATATTTTCCCGATATTAATATATTGTGCTGTCCTCCATCAGGTAGTATTGAAGAACTCATGGATAGACCTATTAATGAGTATTATCAAAGAGTTTTAGATGAGATAAAAAGACTAATTAAATACGCCGATAAGGGTGATATTGTTCGACAGGATATTCCAGATGAAATAATAAAGGAACTTTAAATAGAATAATTACCGTGATTTTGTTCTCGTCCCCAGGTGCGACCGTATGAAAATATTGTGCCAATTTTTAGCGGGAACGACTCGAAAATTATCGCAAGCGACAGCGTCAGATAATTTTTAGGAGTGAAGCATAAAATTCAGCCATGATTTTCAACCGGTCGCGACTTTTTCTTTTTGTTAGCTTTTGCTTTTTCCTAATTCAGTCCGTAGCGAAGCGGAGGATAA
>CAISTG010000018.1 GCA_903888345.1 Candidatus Buchananbacteria bacterium
AGATTGGCTCCAGGAATGGATTCTAATTGGGATTTTCTTCATTCTATAAGAGGACGTTAATAAAGATAAATTTTCTGTGTGGGGCATGAGTGATGTCGTGCCTATTGAAGAATGAGCCCGCGAGTATTTCTGTTTACCAAGTTTAAGCTCCTCGGAGCGAAGGCGTAGCGAAAGCGAGTGCGAATAGCGCGATTAGGTAAGCGGAGATGACCCGAAGCCACTTGAGCTAACCATGGTCAGGGTGAATGCCGGTGAAAACCGGCAGGAGGCCCGTACGGATCAGAGCTGCAAATCTGTCCGATGAACTGTGGTTAGGGGTAATATGCCAATCGAAAGTGGGAATAGCTGGCTCTCTCCGAAATATATATAGGTATAGCGTCTAGTGTTCCCTGATGGGGGTAGAGCTACTGGATGAGTGTTTTGAACGCAAGTTCAGGCATTTAACCAAACTCCGAATACCGTCAGGTTAAGCTAGGCAGTCAGTCCGACCGGGCTAAGCTGGCCGGGCAAGAGGGAAAGACCCCAGACTATCATCTAAGGTCTCTAAGTTTATGTTAAGTGGGAAAGGCAGTGATTTACCTAAGACAGACAGGAGGTTGGCTCAGAAGCAGCCATCCTTTAAAGAAAGCGTAATAGCTCACTGTTCGACTCTCCGCAGGGAGGGTCGGTAAGTTGCACCTAAAATGTAAGGAGGCTAAAACATAACACCGAAGTTGTAGGATTTGTGCCGATTTATCGGCATGGATCAGTAGGAGAGCGTTCTGACTACGGTGAAGCTCCCGCGAAAGCGAAGGGGTGGAGTTGTCAGAAGTGAGAATGCGGGCATGAGTAACGAAATGGCAGTGAGAATCTGCCACGTCGAAATATCCAAGGTTTCCTCAGCTACGTTGTTCGTCTGAGGGTTAGGCGATCCTAACATGAGGCCCCGATTAAAGGGGGCGTAGTGGATGGATAACCGGTTAATATTCCGGTTCTTTCTTGTATTCGTTTTAAGTCAGGGCGTGACGATGTGTGGAACATTCAGAGCCTAAGCGATTGGGCTTTTAAGTGTCTAGCTAGAAGGGGTTGGGAAATCCGCCTTTTCGTTTTAACGTGAAGCACAAATAAGAGTTTTCCGAAAGGAGAGCAATTGAATCGATCCCATGTATCCAGGAAAACCGTCGTGACTAGAATATTGGAAAATCGTACCAAAACCGACACTGGTGGATAAGTCGAGTAGACTAAGACGATTGAAAGACAGATGCTTAAGGAAATTGGCAAATTAACTGGGTGTAAGCTTTGCGAGATACCCTGCCCGGTGCAACAACCGGGCTACAACAAAAGAATGCATGGCGACTGTTTATCACAAACACAGGTCTCTGCTAACCCGTAAGGGGATGTATAGGGGCTGAAACCTGACCGGTGCCAGAAGGTTAAAAGGGCGAGTTTATCCCGCAAGGGTGTAGCTTGTCCTATAAGCCCTGGTGAACGTCAGCAGTAACTCTAACTGTTCTAAGGTAGCGAAGTCCTTTGTCGTGTAAGTTACGACTCGTATGAAAGGTTTAACGACTGTGCAACTGTCTTAAGCATCTATTCAGTGAAATTGAAAGGGCGGTGAAGATGCCGTCTAATTACAACAGGACAAAAAGACCCCATGAAGCTTTACTGGATCTTTACATTGATAAGAAGTTAGTGATTGTCGAGCGTAGGAGGGAGTGCTTGCACGCCAATGGAACACCTCCCTTTGCTAATTTTGAGTCTAACCTATCCGAATGGATCTTCGGAGGGAACCGTGTATGGTTGCTAGTTTGCCTGGGGCAGGCACCTGCAAAAAAGTAACGCGGGTACACAAAGGTCAACTTGGTCCGGCAGGAAATCGGACTGTAAGCGCAAAAGCATAAGTTGGCT
>CAISTG010000019.1 GCA_903888345.1 Candidatus Buchananbacteria bacterium
CCAACATTCTCACTTCCCAACAGTCCACCGCGCCTCGCGGCTACGGCTTCATTCCGTTGGAAACGCTCCTCTACCAATTAATATAAATATTAATTCCGCAGCTTCGGTAATATACTTAGCCCCGATACATTTTCGGCGCAAGAAAACTTGACCAGTGAGCTATTACGCTATCTTTAAAGGATGGCTGCTTCTAAGCCAACCTCCTAGTTGTCGTAGTCTTGATACCACCTTTCACACTTAACATAGATTTAGGGACCTTAATCGGCGATCTGGGCTGTTTCCCTTTTGACTGATGGACCTTAGCGCCCATAGTCTGACTTCCAAGAAACGGATACTCAGTATTCGGAGTTTGATTGAAAAAGGTACCCTTGCGGGCCCGTTCTCATTCAGTGCTCTACCCCTGAGTCCTATCTTGAAGCTATCCCAAAAGATATTTCGAGGAGAACCAGCTATCACGGAGTTCGATTGGAATTTCTCCCCTATCCACAACTCATCCCCGAGTGTTGCACGGCTCGTGGGTTCGGGCCTCCCCAAACTGTTACATTTGGTTCACCCTGGTCATGGATAGATCACCCCGTTTCGGGTCTTATCCGTGCTGCTACTTGGTCGGCCTATTAAGCCTCGCTTTCACTTTGCCTTCCCTCCGAAGAGGTTAAACAAGCAACACAGAATAAACTCGTTGGCTCATTCTTCAATAGGAACGCCGTCATCCAGGTGTTCTCTTGCGAGACCCTTGGACTCCGACTCGTTTGTAAGCAAATGGTTTCAGATACTATTTCATCGCCCTCACCGGGCTGCTTTTCACCTTTCCCTCACGGTACTGGTTCACTATCGATCATTAAAAGTATTTAGCCTTGCCGTATAGTCACGGCGGATTCACACAAGATTTCACGAGTCCTGTGCTACTTTAGACAATAGTAACAGTGGTACGATTTCTTTCGCGTACGGGACTTTCACCCTCTTTAGTCAGCTTTTCCAAAACTGTTCCGCTAGAAATTTTACACTGCTCGGTTTTAACGCAGACCGAACACTATTATCATCACCCCCTACCCGCAACGGGCGTTCCTTTATGTCAGCACTACGATCCATCCCGAAGGACAAATTTTCATACTAACAACACAAGGTAGGGTTTGGGCTGCTCCGCTTTCGCTCGCCACTACTCGCGGAATGGAATCCATAGATTCCTACTCTGAGTAAACTCAGAACAAGAAACTAAGGAAATAATTTTTTCTTTTCCTCTGGCTACTGAGATGTTTCACTTCACCAGGTTACCTTTCATACCCTATTTTATTCAGGCATGAATGACGCGGGTTTGCCGCGCCGGGTTTCCCCATTCGGAGATTTCCGGATCAAAGGTTGCTTGCCACCTCCCCGAAACTTTTCGCAGGCTGCTACGTCCTTCATAGTCTTTTAATGTCAAGGCATCCACCATTTGCCCTTAGCGTTTAATCGCAAGAAACTGGATAACTCGGAACTATTCACCTGAATAGTTCTATTGCTAATTGCATATATTTTTTCGTCGTCACACTTATAAACTCTGTATTATAAGAGTGACATTTATGTTTGTTGAACTTATAAACTTTTTTTCCATATGTATATTCAGTTGTCAAAGGCCCAAAATCGGAATCTTGAAGCTACTCTCTGCTAACTCCCGAATGTAGTTTGATAAACCTTGGCTTATCTTACCGATCCGGTAACTAGGCATAAAAAAAACCGCTTTCTCCGAAGCAGTTTTGTTAGACGAACACTAAAAAGTGGCCTAACCGGCTTGGAGAAGAGTTTTTGTTATTTGAGTCCACATATAACGTTTTTAAAAGATAACAGTATTGTAATCTATTTTTTTCTTTTTGTCCAGACTTACCAACCTGATTAAACTGTGGATAAGTTTGGCTTAATTTCCAGCAGAAAAATTTGTTGATTTGGCTAATTTTAGTTCAGATCGAATTGGCAACAATTGATAATTAAAATTATAATTCATTTCTAATAATTTGTCAACATTTAAGTCAAACTATTTATTCATATCTTCATATTTGCCTAATTTTAGATAAAAAATATTTACATAATACTAAAATTATTGACAACATAGCTATTTTAGACTAAGCTGAACAATTAGTTTATGCCCTTTGACAACCAATTATTTATCAAATATCCCGCTATTCTGGCGGGATAACCAGGAGAACGACGATGCCCTTATTGCTGACAATCTGGTTAGAAGTAACCCTTAATCTTTGGGAAATTTTAATTCCATCTTGTCTGATTGTCTTTTTTATCTTAGCAACGACTCGAATCTGGTCTGCATTCAGGTTCCGTTGTTTAAATGTGAGTTTTGCCATTTACCATTGGAGAATTCCCCTTATCTTCCGCCCCGCTGCCTACTATTTATTCTACTTTTTCGGCGACGGTTGCGATCGCTTTTATGATCAGATAATCAAAAAGAGACTGACAGCACTTGAAGATAACCTGTCCAAAGATTTTAGCAATATATTGCGAATCTTTATATGGACCTTGTGTTTCATGCAAGCAACTATAATTTTATCGGCCCTCTGGCCAATAATTGTAGCAATCTGCTGCTGGCGACTTATTAAATGCTATATCGCTTTTGCCAAAACAATCTAAGTAGTTCAACCATCCCACAACAAGGAGACGATCAATGAGTATTGGCACAATCTGGTTTAGCTTGATGGTTATCATTGGCAAGTTGACGATGTTCTATCTGGTATTGCTTTTACTGGCGCTACTAGTCAGCCGTTCCTACGCCCACCTCAAGAATCAGCGCTGGTCGATACCGACTATGCTTCGACCTCTGGTGCTGGCGGTTTTTGCCAGTATCGAGTTCGGTCTGAGGTTCATCGACGTGAGTGAGGCAGTTAACGCGATAGAAGAAGATTGGCGCGAAGATTTTTGCGGCTGTCTTTATCCAGTCTGTGCGCTGTTTCTCATGCTTATTGCTATCTACTGGATCTTGGCCGCATTATGGCCGCTACTACTGATTCTCAGCCTTTGTTTCAGTGGCAAACGCTGTTTCGAAATGAAACGTGAGTATGACGCCATTCTCGAACAGCTAATCGACAGCTCACACGTGGATCATATCAGAAAACTGCAACTGCCGAAGTTTTTTTCGAAGCAATAAACTCAAGTTAACCAGCTAGGAGGAATAAGATGAATCTTGTTGATATCTAATTTGCCGGAATTGCACCCATTGGCAGATTGGCATCCATTTATTGGCTACTACTAATGACTGCGGTGGCCATCAGTCTGCTTATCAATGTTCACGTTAATCGTAAGTGGAAGATACCCAACTCCTTGAGGCCACATCTTTATTGGCTCTTTTATGCCTTTCCGCTGAAGAAAAACTTCTCTGATCGCGACCAAGACGCTCAAGCCTGTCTTTTAATTAGGGTAATTACTGGATTAGGCCACCAAATTTGATGACTAAATCTAATAATAATTTTTCTTGTTGTTGATATGTTAATGATTTATGATTGAAATTCCAAACGATTTCAGCTACGAATAAATGCAATCTGTTTCTTCTCATTCC
>CAISTG010000020.1 GCA_903888345.1 Candidatus Buchananbacteria bacterium
AGCTTAATTTCCTTATTCATAATTGGAAGCACCCATCTCAACCTTTCTTCGAGAGCATCCTGAGGTAGTTTCGTACACATAGTAGCTGATTTTGCCATACTTTTGGAAAAACCGCCATATGTATGTACACATTACCTAATCTACTTGACAAAGCATAATCTATGTGCTATAATTAGCTATTACTTTAATGGGCAACTGACTGCTTGTTAGTAACCGGACCTTGAAAATTCAACCGAAAAAGGATCTAAACGATGTATATAACCATGGGCATTGTACTGATGTGCGTACTGTTTATTGCAGTCCTAATGACCCCGACTAAGCCGGTTAAGGAAATATCCAAACTTGACCAACTACTAGAATCAATCAAACTGAACTCACAAGAAACTGAGACCAATTGTGTCACTGAAGTGTTCAGGCTCAAAGTAATTGGGTTGCTCAACGATTACCAAGCCAAAAAAATGAAAGGTGATCGAGAAACAAATATTCGAGACATCCTACTGCGCCTGCCGGAATATGGCTTGGACTTAATGGCTGTAAACCTTTCTGAAGCTTTGGTTCGCCAGTGGTGGCAGGAAGATTACTATTATGAGGCCATCAAACATTACAATGATTACCTCGTGTCCAAAAACGATAGGATTTTGAAATACTTTAGGTTTATGCCAGCGATGATGTTCAAGAATGACCTCGCGCAGCTCGGCATTACGCCACTTGCTTTCCTCAGATTTTATCGACGCGTAAATACGGTCTACGTCATGAGACTGTTCAAATAATCATCACCACAGCCAAACACTCAACCAGGAGACTAGCATGAATCCCAAAGACATCGGTTTGATTGTCGTCGCAATTATTATTGCCGTTCCGGTCTTGTCCGTCATCGGCAGTCCGTTACTCGCCACACTACGTGGTCTTCATGACCAGTGGCGCTGGAATGTATCTTGGTGGAAGCGTCCTCTACTGACTCTGAAGTGGTTTGTGATCCTGATTGCCATGGGGCAGATTAACCATCTGATCAGGGTAATTATGAACCCACTGAATCTTCCCTTCGAGCATTTTGTGACTACTGGGTTTTGGAAGGGACCGCTGGAACTGGCCGCAATCTTATATTTCGTGCTCTTGATAGGAACCCTCTTCACAACCTGGATTTACAGTTGGTACTGCCTGTTACAGATCTTCAACACGCTACTCTTGTTGAAGGCCAAAGACATTTCAAATTGGTGGAAAAATATCGGCAAAGACTGGCAGTCCGAACCGCTTCAGACCACCAGCGAACAACCGGGGGAGAAAGTACCATGGACAAAGTAACCATCAGACCGGTCGAGCTCGAATCAGCGAAAGAAATTCTTGAGGCGCTACTGGAGTGGAAGAACTGGTATGGGCAAACACTTTGTGAATTCCTCGCTGAGGAAATTGGCGGAGTCATCGCTTCAGCGATTACCTGCTACCACGGAATTGGCTACCGCATCGAAATCACCCTTTGCGAAGATCGTGATCACCCGCAGTTGTGTGAGAAGATCAAAGAACACATCACTGACAATTGGAACTTGGGTGGCCTGCAACTGAAATTGATTGTCGATGACGACCAAACCACCGAAGAACTCTTCGAGCTGGGAGATAATGGTGACGGCGATTACGACGGCTGCTAAAGCAGCTAAGGAGAATAATCATGAAGCAAGAACGCATCAAGGATCTGCTGCAAGAGGCGGCACTTTCCTACTGCCCAGGCCAACGACGGATTTCAATTCTGGCCGAGCTGCGTCGTGAAGTGACTTGTCCGGAGTTGGAGTTGATGCTAGACGGATTGTTCCTTCAGACCATCAACAACAAGCCATTTCTTCTGTCTGCACTGTTGCCCGCTTTCATCATGATCTGCGGCGATCGTGAACCGGACATGGAACTCGCGACCGTCGATTGGTCCGAGATCCACTAACACATTGCACAAAAAAAACAACGCCACCCAGGTCTAACCCGGGTGGCGCTTTTAATTTAAATTAAAACTTCTTTCGTTTCAATAACAATGAATTAAGCACAACCGACACGCTCGAAAAAGCCATCGCTAGTCCGGCATACTCGGCCTTAAGTAATCCTAGGGCGGCAATCGGAATACCAATACAATTATAAACTAAGGCCCAAAATAAATTCTGTTTGATTTTACTAATAGTCATACGACCCAACTTAATGGCCTTAACTGCATCTAGCAAATCACCTTTAACTAGTATCACTTGCCCCGCCTCAATCGCCACATCCGTTCCCTTACCTAGTGCAATACCCAAGTCAGCTTCTGCTAGCGCCGGTGCATCATTGATACCATCGCCAACCATGGCGATTTTTTTGTGCTTATTTTTTAAGTCTTTGATTATTTTTAATTTCTCTGCCGGAAGAACTTGAAAGTTTATATTTTTAATACCAACCTGACCAGCAATATTTCTGGCCGCCATTTCATTATCACCAGTAATCATGATGGTTTCAATTTTTAACTTATTTAATTCCTCCACTGCCGTCTTCGCCGTCGCCTTAATTTGGTCGGCGATCGCAATCATACCAACAATCTGATCGGAACTAGCGACAAAAATTACTGTTCTTCCTTGTTGTTCCCAAGCTACTTTTTGTTTGATATTTTCAACGTCAAATTCAAAGCCCTGGGCTTTTAAAAAGCGATCATTACCGGCAATAATTTTCTGACCGGCGACAATTCCACTGACTCCACCACCAACTTCGGCTTGAAATTTTTCTGGTTCAACTAACTCCTTGCTGTCATTCCGGGCTTGACCCGGAATCCATTCCCCTGATTTAAAATATCGGACAATTGCCTGCGCCAAGGGATGTTCCGATTTATTTTCCAGTGACGCCACTAGTTGCAGCCAATTCGTAATTCGTAATTCGTAATTCGTAATTTCTGTTACTGCCGGCTCACCTAAAGTTAAAGTTCCTGTTTTATCAAAGGCCATTACTTTAATCTTGGCGGCAATTTCCATGGCCTCACCATTGCGAAATAAAATACCATTTTTGGCAGCTCGACCAGAGCCGACTAAAATCGCTGTTGGTGTGGCTAAACCCAAAGCGCAAGGGCAAGCAATTACCAGCACCGCCACGCCTGCCATTAGCGCTGAAACAAAAGGCGCGCCAACAATAAATAACCAAGTTAAAAAAGTAATAATTGCGATTACAATTACCGTTGGAACAAAGTAAGCTGAAACAGTATCAGCAAATTTCTGAATCGGCGCTTTAGCGGCTTGAGCCTGCTCGACTACTTTAATGATTTGCGCTAGTAGTGTATCATTACCGATTTTAGTCGCTTTAAATTTAAAAGTTCCAGTTTTATTAATCGTCGCACCAATTACTAAATCACCAACACCCTTATCAACCGGCAAGCTTTCGCCAGTAATCATCGCTTCATCAATAGCGGAATAGCCACTGATAATTTCGCCATCGGTCGCAATTTTTTCACCTGGTTTCACGATAATAATATCACCAATCTTAACTTGTTCTAATGGCACTTCAGTTTCTTGACCGTCGCGTTCAACTCGAGCCGTCTTCGCCGATAATTTCATAAGCGATTTAATAGCTTGACCGGCCTGGCCTTTGGCGCGTGCCTCTAACCATTTCCCCAATAAGACAAAGGTAATCAACAATGCTGAAGTTTCAAAAAACACTTCTCCGCCTTTCATGGTGATTAAGGAATACAGACTATAAAAGAAAGCGGCGCTAGTTCCCACTGCCACTAAAGTATCCATATTAGCGGTAAAATTTTTCAACCCATACCAAGTGCTGCGATAAAATCTAAATCCAATATAAAACTGTACCACGGCTGCAAGCACCGCTTGAATGATCAAGCTAGCCGGCGTCATATTTTTTAAAACCATCGATAAAATAATAATCGGTAAGGATAAGACTAAACTTAAAATAAAAAAATTTCGTTCTTTCTTTAATTCGCCTTCACGCAACATAGCGGCATGATCATGTTCACCATGAGTCATCTTTGAGTGGTCCATCGCCGGCTCCGCTTTATAGCCCGCTTGTTTAACTGCTTCCACAATTTGTTCCTCACTACATTTTTGGCAATCATAATCAACCTGTGCCTGTTCGGTCGCAAAATTAACGACCGCCGATTGTACTCCCGGTGTTTGTTTTAATTTATTTTCAATGACCAAAGCGCACGAAGCGCAATGCATTCCCGATAAATCAAACGACTGCTCTTTATTATTTGTTTCTGGCATATATACAAATTAAATATTTTAACTTTTTATTCCCGTCCCCGCCTGCGCGGGAATGACGAAGGTGATATCACATTTTACTAAAAAAGTGACAAGAGAAATTTTATTGAACTATTAAAGTACCTCGCTTAACACCCATTGCGCAAGTAATTGGATATTCGCCCTTAGTTTTAGGCGTAAATTCCATCACAATTGTTTGTCCCTTCACTAATGTTACAGCCCGATTATATAACCCCGGAATCATTATGGTCGACATACAACCACTACCATTATCCTGAACGTCGATCTCTAATCTAACTTTATCACCTGCCTTAACCGTAAAATTATTAGGGTTAATATCACCCTTTAAAGTAAAGGTGGTCTTTAATTCTTGCACCTGACCGGAAGCACTAACACTAGGACTATCATCAGATCCGATTAAGCCCCGCACGCCTAATAAGTTCCAAGCGTTAGCAATATTGGCCAGAGCAAACAAAATCAATAAAACGCCGATCACATGGAAAAATATTTGCGCCGCCTTACCTTTAATGAATGAAGTTGCTAGTCCGGCTACGAGTAAGCCAACTAAGGTTCCTAAGGCAAAAATAAACATCACGGCCGCACCAGCAAAAAAACTGCCGGTCGTCATCGCATATAATTGCATCGCTTGAGTAAAGCCGCAAGGCAAAAAGAAAGTTAAGGCGCCCAAGATACCAGCACCAAAATGACTATACGATTTATCTTCGCGTTTTAAAATCTTTGCCGTCTGACCGGGTAAGGCCAAACTCCAATTACTGATTTTTGGCATCGCCTCAGTCAATTGTAAGCCGAGCAACAACATTACCACGCCAACAATCATAGTAAGAATAGCCCAAACCAGTGGCGAGATTTTTAAAACCGACCCCACTAAGCCAATTACTCCACCTAAAATAAAGTAAGACAATAGCCGACCAATATTAAAATACAAATGTGGTTGGAATCGTTTCCAGCCGGTCGCTTCTGGATGTTTTTGACTATAGCGAGCGGTCAAGCTAACAATTAATCCCCCAGTTAATGCCATGCAAGTAGAAAATCCCGCTACTAACCCGACAAGCAAAATACTAAATAGACTTTCTGGACTGCCAGCGAGCGACCACATCGGATTAATATTAAAACTTTTAAAAATAATATAGACCAAACCAAAAACAACGGCGGCCAAAATTAAATCACGCCAAACTGATGATTTAGTATTGAGCCAACTTTTGCTTTCCTGACCGACTTGATAGCCGGCATCACGGACCGCTTGTTCCAGCTCTTTTTGGTTAATGTCACTACTCGCTTCTATTTCCGCTTGCCCCTTTACCGTAGAGACCTTAATACCACTGACACCAGTCACCTTAGCTAACTTTTCTTGGACAAGTGTTTCACAAGCACGACAATGCATACCGACAATGGGAATAACTATTTTTTTACTCATATATTTACCCTGTTAAATATTATTATTTTGCTAACTTGCTAACTTTTAAAATCTCGTCGATCATCTGGATTTTTCGTTTTTCATTATTGGTCGACATAGCATTCTTAAAGCAAGAATGAAGATGGCCGTCCAGTAATGATTGATGCGCCGACTTTAAGAGACCGATAGCAGCTAAATTCTGTTGCATGATATCAATACAATAGTCACCATTTTCTACCATGGCAATAATTTTATCCAGTAAACTGCGCGATTTCTTTAAGGCAATTAAAGTTTTTTGTTGATTTTGCGACATAAAGTAAGTTTATTAGTATTACCCCTACCTAGGGTATAGGTATAGTATATGACTAACTAAAATATCCGTCAATTAAAAAGAGAGCCCTGAAGCTCTCTGAAATTTTTGTACAAACCTTAAACTTTCAAATTTTCGGGATTAAGCACCGCTAAATCCCCTAAGAACAAGCCATCCTGACGGATCAACTCTCCGTCAAAATAGATGCTGCCGCCACCGCAGTCAGCTGTCTGACGCAACACCAAATCCCAATGAATGGCGCAGTCATCATTGCCGTTACTAGCTTCCGGATAGCAAGACCCAGGCGTGAAATGCAGACTACCAGCGATTTTCTCGTCAAAAAGAATTTCCCCGACGGCCCGTGTAACCCGCGGATTGAGACCCAAAGCAAATTCTCCCACATAGCGAGAATTATCATCCGTATTAAAGACTTCATTCAACTTCTGTTTGGTGCCAATCTGACAATCAGCATCGACAATTTTACCATCGACAAAGACTAAACGGATGCTATCAAACTGATTACCACCATAGCTGGTGGGTGTGTTAAAGTTGATAGTGCCATTAACACTGTTTCGAACTGGCGCGGTAAAAACCTCGCCATCCGGAAAATTTTCTCTACCGGGACACTTAATTGCTGTAATACCTTTGATACTGAAATTCAAATCAGTAATGGAAGCATAGCCATGACTCGGACCAACAATATAAACTTTGTCAGTGGCATTCATGCGCGCCACTAATATATCCATCGCTTCCGCCATTGCCGGATAGTCAACACCCAAGCAAACATCGAAATAGAATTTTTCAAACTCCGCAGTCGACATATTAGCCAACTGGGCGGCCGCCTTATTCGGCAAGCAAGTCAAGACCCGCTTAGTTTTGTTGCAACGCCAATCAACGATTGGCCGATTCAACTTAAGATAAAACTTTTTTCGTTCGGCATCAATATCAGAATACTCGCAAGCATTGGTTTCACTGTACAAGTGGAAAACAACCTGGACTTTCTTAATTTCTGCCAAACGGTCTTCCATAAAGACTGTCAGAGCTTGCTCATTAGCATTATTGATTAGTTGCTTCAAATAACACTCTCTATCCAACCAAATCAATGCCTGTCCGCCGGCCTTAAATATTTCGGCCAACAAACTATCAACCAATTCTTCCGGAACATCATCAATACAATGTACCAAAGCGATTTCTCCCGGCTGAACCCGAGTCGAATAATTTACCAGAATTTTTGCCAAGCGTTGCCATTTGCCATCCATAATAGTCGCCTCCGTGGTTGAGTTTATTATTTAAAGAACAAAATTACAACTACTTGAACCCTATTAAATAGTAGCTGCTTTGTCAAGATAAGCTAATCTATTGTATAATGAAGGTAAGTAAATTACCCTGTTTAATAAATTATAATCAGCCACGGCGGGTTATAATTAAGATTTGGACCTCTGTTCGAATAATAGGGTAATCAATTAAACCTAATTAATCAATTAAAGAGATGGAATTAATATAATCCAAATCTTTATTTAACAGGGTGAATATGCCAGATCTACAAAATAGCAATGAACTCCTCAAAATCGATGTCTTCCAAAAGATTGGCCTAGAGGAAAGTATGATTGTTGGTGACCTTGGTTGTGGCAATCTCGCTTATTATGCTTTCGGCGCCGCTAAAATCATCGGCAAAAAAGGCCGCGTTTACGCTGTTGATATCCTCAAAACTGTCCTCAATGCCGTCGAAAATCGTGCCCGCCAAGAAGGATTAGACGAAATTATCAAAACTGTTTGGTCTAATATCGAGATGTTAGGCGCCACCAATATTCCCAGTAATAGCCTTAACGTTGCCTTTATCCATAACGTTTTGTTTCAATCGACCGGACATGAAAATTTCCTCAAAGAAACAGCGCGGTTACTTGTCGCCGGTGGCAAATTAATGATTATCGATTGGAAAAAGACCGGCGCTCCCTTCGGACCACCAGTAAAAGATCGACCTGATCCAGAAATTGTCAAACAGTTAGCGACTAATGCCGGTTTCGAATTAGTCGAAGAATTTGAAGCTGGACCCTACCATTTTGGCCTGGTTTTTAAGAAAATTAAATAATCATTGCCTAACCAAATTATTTTTGCTAATCTGAAACTCAGTAATCTTAATCTATAATTATGTTTTCACCTATCAATTTTTTTCAACCAGCCTATTTATTTGAATTGCGACCTTACACCTATCCGCAAACCATTAAAGCAATGTTAATCTTTTTTGGTCTCCTAATCGTTGTCGGTGTTGGTCTGAAAATTTACAAAGAAACTCAAAAATTGGAAAAGTTCCAAACCAAACTTCTTGAGCGCTACTTTTCACTCTTAACCACCATGGGTATTATTGGGATACTTATCGTTTGGCTGCGTTTTGAACGAGTGACCTTATTAGCTGGCCGCTTTTGGCTCGTCCTCTGGGTAATTTTATTTGCTGTCTGGATTTATCCAATCTTAAAGTATCAACTTAAAGTAGCACCGGCAGCCCAGAAACGTGCCAACGAAAAAAAATTATTCCAAAAATACTTGCCGAAGAAAAAATAACCCCCCAGTTAAATAAGTAACTAGGACCAACCATAAGATACTTGCCGCGATTTAGCGACAATAAGTGAAATCAGACAAACTAATTTAACGGGGTAAATTTATGTCCGATTATAACCGACGCCTAGGCCAATACGGTGAAAACCTGGCCGCTGAATTCTTAATTAGGCGCGGTTGTCGAATTATTGATCAAAATTTTGCCACCCCTTACGGTGAACTCGATCTCATTGCCACTAACGGTGATGAGATTTTATTTATTGAAGTAAAAACGCGAACCAATGTCACATATGGTTATCCCGAGATTGCCGTCGATACCAAGAAACTAAATCATCTACAAAAAGCAATTCGCATTTATCTCGAACAACATCGACTTCAAATGAATTGGCGCCTAGAAATTATCAGTATTGAGTTAAATAAACTTAAAAAGACCGCTAAAATCAGACGCTTTTCTATCGATCACTAAAGATTGACAAGGCAAATAATTATTGCTAAAGTATTTTATCAGAGACTCGCCCTTTCAAAACACATCCATCAACTCCCAAAGGAGGACTGACCATGTCACTGTTTGGCAGAAAAAAACCTGAACCGCCGGAAGATCATGGACCCTATTCGCCCCATCCCAAAAGTAGGGTGCCTCAAGCATTAAAAATGGAGAAGCCGGAACCAGCCGCTCCCCCTCCAGCACCAGTCAAAGCAATTTTATCTCCGGCTGATCTGGAACAACTCCGGGCAGCGAAATTCAAAGCGCTGAAAATTCCTTATGACAAAGTCCTGGAATTTGAACGTGATCTGAATGTCACTTTTGATCCGGATTTAGTGGAAAAAGATATAATTAACACCAACCACCGTCTGGAATCCTACTGCTTCAATTTTCGTATTGCTAACTATGACTTTTTTACTTGTTTGGTACTCATCAAAAAATTGATTGGACCGCCGATCAATGAACCGCAAGTCATTAAGATTAATTCCCTCAGTGACGGCATCATCCACACTGACCTGATCATGAACTTAATTGTCTGGCGACAACTTGAACAGAAACTGCGCAGTGAGAAGAGACTCTCGGCCACCGATCATTTGCCCGAAGCTGAGATCATCGCTGCCGGCAAAGCTTTCTGGAAAAACATCGACCTGATCGCTGTCTGGAAACAAGCCGAAAAACAGCTGCGACGAGATCTCAATCTTGCCAGCGACGCTAAACTAGCGAAAGAAGAAATCGAGAAACGCTATCAAGCGCTGTTAGCCCTGCGGGGACTGCAAAAGAATAAGCCATCGGTTCCACCCACGAACCTTTAAGCCACACCCACCCGAAACTAGTTTTCGGGTTTTTATTTTCCCCGACACACCTGTTTTAAGCACATACATATGGCGGATTAGTTATTAATTAATAACATCTCATTTGGAGTCTTCCCGCCTAAGGCACAATGCTCCAAATTATTGTAATAAATATTCCAGACTTTAATAGATCTCCTTAA
>CAISTG010000021.1 GCA_903888345.1 Candidatus Buchananbacteria bacterium
ATATATTGTGTATCTATATTGTTTATTATGCTTCTATAAATCTGCATTCTTTTGAAAATATTATTCTTGACTATGTTTTGAAGCGTATATATACTTGCAAAATTGCAACGGGGTTGGAAATCTCATTGTAAATGGTGGTGGAAAAGATTTTCGGAGAAGAATTGCGAGAAATTATAAAAATCGTTAATTTTTGTCCTTGACTGCTTATTAGTAAGAAATTACTATGTCGCGTCTGTTAAAATGTCGCTGGCAGTATTGAGCAGCGGCATTTTTGTTTGTCTTCATAAAAAGGCAAAGTTCTTTAAAAAGTATGAAAATAAGGTTCAATTGAGTCCGAACAACGGCTTTAACAAAACCAGAAGAATAGTATGGTTTTGGGCTCGTAGCTCAGTTGGTTAGAGCGTGCGCCTGATAAGCGCAAGGTCGGAAGTTCGACTCTTCCCGGGCCCACTATAGTAATTTAAGATTTCAAATTTGAGATTTGGGATTAAGTATCGGCTCGGGGATGTAGCTCAACTGGGAGAGCGCCGGCTTTGCAAGCCGGAGGTTGCAGGTTCGATCCCTGTCATCTCCATTTTTTCGTCCTTATGGACGAAAACGGACAGAAAATATTAAGATAGCTCCGGACTACGATTCGGCAGGCTATCAGTAAAGTTCTTTAGAAAGTAAATAGCGTAGATGTCTCAAGGTGGGTTGTGGATTAGTATACACAACTTTCACCGAGCGCCATTATGAAAAAACCTACAATCAGTTTTTGATTGATATGGTCAAGTTACTAAGGGTGTATGGGGGATGTCTAGGTGTCGAGAGGCGATGAAGGACGTGGCAGACTGCGATAAGTTCAGGGCAGGTGTCGAGCAACCGTTAATCCTGAAATGTCCGAATGGGGAAACCCGTTCCCAAGAAATTGGGATCATCTCCGGCTGAATTCATAGGCCGGTAGAAGCGAACGCAGGGAACTGAAACATCTCAGTACCTGTAGGAAAGGAAATCAATTGAGACTCCGTCAGTAGCGGCGAGCGAAAGCGGATCAGCCTAAACCGATCTTCGGGTCGGTGTTACGGGCATTGGTTAGGAGTTACAAAGGCATCGCAAGTCAAATCAGCTGGAAAGCTGAGCCGTAGAAGGTGAAAGCCCTGTAGATAAAAGCGAGAGCCCTCCGTTATGCCAGTGTTCCAAAGTAGCACGGAGCCCGTGAAACTCCGTGCGAATTCGGGGAGACCACTCTCCAAGGCTAAGTACTACTCGACAACCGATAGTGAAAAAGTAGCGCGAGCGAAAGATGAAAAGAACCCCTATTAGGGGAGTTAAAAGGACCTGAAACCATACACTTACCAGTTGCGGGAGGGCTATGACATTTCTTCGGAAATGTAATGCCTGACCACGTGCCTTTTGCATAATGAGCCGGCGAGTTATCGTTTGTGGCAAGGTTAATCCCTTCAAGGGAGTAGCCGTAGCGAAAGCGAGTCTGAATAGGGCGCAAGTCGCAGGTGATAGACGCGAAACTACGTGATCTACGCATGGCCAGGTTGAAGGGGATGTAAAAGTCTCTGGAGGACCGAACTCATTAACGTTGAAAAGTTATGGGATGAGCTGTGCGGAGGAGTAAAAGTCTAATCAAACGTAGAGATATCTCGTACTCTCCGAAATAGCTTTTGGGCTAGCCTCGAGTAATTTTCTTGCGGGGGTAGAGCTACCGAATGGGGATAGGGGCCCACCAGGTCATCTTCCCCAACCGAACTCCGAATACCGCAAAGATTATCTCGGGAGTCAGTCCGTAGGGGATAAGCTCTATGGTCGAAAGGGAAACAACCCTTGACCGCCAGCTAAGGTCCCTAAATCCGGCTAAGTTATTAAGGAAGTTGGATTGCGGTGACAGCCAGGATGTTGGCTTAGAAGCAGCCACCATTTAAAAAGTGCGTAACAGCTTACTGGCCGAGCAGTCCGGCGCCGATAATGATCGGGAATAAGCCGGGTACCGAAGCTGCGGATTTTTGGACGGGTTCGCCTGTCCGAAAGTGGTAGGAGAGCGTTGCTGCCTGCGTCGAAGCCATACGGTAACGAGTGGTGGAGCGGCAGCAAGTGAGAATGCTGGCATGAGTAACGATAAAACAGGTGAGAATCCTGTTCGCCGAAAGCCTAAGGTTTCCTGGGGAAGGTA
>CAISTG010000022.1 GCA_903888345.1 Candidatus Buchananbacteria bacterium
GGGTTAATCATTAAGATAGATAGCGAATGAGAGATTCGTAGATAATTGAAAAGGGCATTTGGTGGATGCCTTGGCATCAGGAGGCGATGAAGGAAGTCGGAGGCTGCTTAAAGCCTCGGGGAGCTGCCAACCAAGCTTTGATCCGAGGATTTCCGAATGAGGCAACTCATCTGAATAAACTTCAGATATGCTTATTTGAACACATAGAATAAGCAAGCGAACGGCGTGAACTGAAACATCTAAGTAACGCCAGGAAAAGAAAACGAAGTGATTCCCTGAGTAGTGGTGAGCGAAACGGGAACAGCCAAAAACTTATGTTATGTAAGAAGCTATTCGTTGTAACATAAGGGAAGCGGGATTTAACATCTAAAAGATAGCTCTTTTAGGTCCTACAGTCAATTTAGTTGAAGCGCTCTGGAATGTGCTACCAAAGAGAGTGAAAGTCTCGTAGATTAAAAATTGATGTTGAGAGATCGTTAACGTCCCAAGTACCACAGAGCACGTGAAATTTTGTGGGAATCTGTCCAGACCATTGGATAAGGCTAAATACTACCTGATGACCGATAGCGTACTAGTACCGTGAGGGAAAGTTGAAAAGAACCCCGGAAGGGGAGTGAAATAGAACCTGAAACCGAATGTCTACAATCGGTGGAAGCGCGATATACGTATGCGCAACCACGTACCTCTTGCATAATGAGCCAACGAGTTGTTATTACGTTGCAAGGTTAAGTCTGGTAAGGACGAAGCCGAAGCGAAAGCGAGTCTGAATAGGGCGATTTAGTAACGTGATACAGACCCGAAACCCGGTGAGCTACCTATGGCCAAGGTGAAGTCTAGGTGATACTAGATGGAGGCCTGAACTCGTGTGTGTTGAAAAATACTGAGATGAGCTGTGGGTAGGGGTGAAAGGCCAATCAAACCGGGAGATAGCTGGTTCTCCTCGAAATATATTTAGGTATAGCCTTGTTGAATTGTATATGGCGGTAAAGCACAGTTTAGGCTAGGGGGAGTGATCCTACCAAACCTTTACTAACTCTGAATGTTGTATACTTTGAAAACAGGAGACAGACTGCGGGGGATAAGCTCCGTAGTCGAAAGGGAAACAGCCCAGATCATCAGCTAAGGTCCCCAAGTATCCGTTAAGTGGTAAAAGAAGTTGAGATACACAGACAACCAGGATGTTGGCTTAGAAGCAGCCATCATTTAAAGAAAGCGTAACAGCTCACTGGTCGAGTGTTTCTGCGCTGAAGCATGAGCGGGGCTAAACAGATCACCGAAGCTATGGATTGTACGAAAGTACAGTGGTAGAGGAGCATTCTTTAGTGGCAAGCCTGATTGTAAAGACAGGTGACGAGCTAAAGAAGAGAGAATGTTGGCATTAGTAACGAAAAAACAGGTGAGATTCCTGTTCGCCGAAAACCCAAGGATTCCGTGAGAAAGGTTCATCCACTCAGGGTTAGTCGATACCTAAGCCGAGGCCAATTGGAGTAGGCGATGGAAAGCAGGTTAAAAATTCCTGCACCACTTTTAGCGTTTGAGCGATGGGGTGACGCAGTAAGGTAAGTTGACTTGGATTTTGGATTGCCAAGCGAAGCGATTAGAAGGGTTTTGCCGGAAAATCCGCAAAACCGTTACCTTTGAAACGTGACAGGTATGTCAATCTAAGCGAAAGACATATTCAACTGATCCTACACTGACCAGAAAAACCTCTAGTAAGCAAAAAAGTGATCGTACCGTAAACCGACACAGGTGGGTAAGTAGAGAATACTAAGGCGTTGAGATAACTCTCATTCAGGAACTCGGCAAAATAGCCCCGTAACTTCGGGAGAAGGGGTGCCAGTACTGTAATTGTGTTTCGACACAAGAAGCGGTGACTGGTCACAGCAAAGAGGCTCAAGCGACTGTTTAACAAAAACACAGGGCCATGCGAACTCGAAAGAGGAAGTATATGGTCTGACGCCTGCCCAGTGCCGGAAGGTTAACAAGAGATGTCAGCCGAAAGGCAAAGCATTGAATCGAAGCCCCGGTAAACGGCGGCCGTAACTATAACGGTCCTAAGGTAGCGAAGTCCCTTGTCGGGTAAGTTCCGACCTGCATGAATGGCGTAACGACTTGAGCGCTGTCTTGATGAGAGACTCAGTGAATTTGTAGTGCTTGTGAAAATGCAAGCTACCCGCAGAAGGACGGAAAGACCCTGTGCACCTTTACTGCAGCTTGACATTGATTTTTGGACTACCATGTGTAGGATAGGCGGGAGACTTTGAAGTGGCGGCGTCAGCCGTCATGGAGTCATCGGTGAAATACCGCCCTTGTTGGTTTGAAAATCTAACTTTGTACCGTGATCCGGGCAAAAGACAGTGTCTGGTAGGCAGTTTGACTGGGGTGGTCGCCTCCCAAACAGTAACGGAGGCGTTCAAAGGTTCCCTCATGACGAATAGAAATCGTCGGTAGAGCGTAAAAGCAGAAGGGAGCTTGACTGCGAGACAAACAAGTCGAGCA
>CAISTG010000023.1 GCA_903888345.1 Candidatus Buchananbacteria bacterium
AATTGGAAGCACCCATCTCAACCTTTCTTCGAGAGCATCCTGAGGTAGTTTCGTACACATAGTAGCTGATTTTGCCATACTTTTGGAAAAACCGCCATATGTATGTACACATTACCTTTACATCTTGACATTATTTTAGAAATATGTTAATTTAATTTGAATAGTTTGAACATTAACAGTATGAAATAGCAAAACAACGAGGAGTAAGCTAATGCCCAACATTACCGATGCCCAGCTCAATCAATATTCTAAGGTGGTGGAAGTGAATAAAACCGCCGGAAAAGTGTTTAATGCTGTCATGAATCATTTTGACCCTGATTCGCTGAGTTCGGTTTATGCGCTGCGACATGACTTACGGCGTCGAGGCGTACCAAACTCCAACATCAGAATTCTCTATACTGGAGAACCGGGTGCAGAGCAGAATCAAGTCATCATTGACCGCTACAGCCTAATGAGCCACATGATGCCACTGGAGCGTTGTTGGCCCGACGGCAGCAAAGACTCCTATGACAATTCTAATGACGTCTATATCCTGCTGGACTCCTGTTCGCCAGATGATGGGCGGTTGGAAGTTGCTGCTGGTAAGATCAAGCCCATTATTGTTATTGATCATCATAACGGCATGGCGCCGGAGCAGACTGAGGATAACTTTATCTGGGTGGAGCGTGGTGGTGCTTGTGCCACGATGATGGTAAGTCTTTTGGACAAGGCTGGGCATCTGAACTTTTCGAAAGAAAAGGGCGATGACATGTTCTTGCCGGTACTACTGGCTTTGGGTATTAGGATCGACACTCATGACTTGGTTGATAACATCACCAGCGAGGATTGGGCCGCTTATGCCCGAGTGTATGATTTAGCAAACAAAGCTGATTTAAAAGCGCTTATCCGCATTCCCAAATCTAAAGCACGTGTCGCGGCCGAGGATTATGCCCGTAATAATCGCGTTCAGAGTGGTTTGCGACTGGTGTCTTGCGCCGGTTACGTCGGCAAAAGTTATGTCTATATTGCCGAGATCGCCAATGAAATGGTTGATTGGCAGGGCGTCTCAGTGGTGGTGGTGTTCGGCATGACCGATGATCGCAAGATCGTCTTTAGTATTAGGAGTACTGACGTCACACTGCATTCCCCGTTGAATCAGACGCTGCAGCGAGAATTCAATAAGAATTGCGGCGTTAAGCGTTCGGAAGATGGTTCCTTGCTTGAAGGCGGTGGACAATGTTGTATTGGTATGAATTTGGCTGGCGATTGGGATAATCGCGAGGACTTCTTGAAGGTTATCATGAAGCAAATGCAGAACATCTTTTTGAGCGATGAGTTGCGCTAAAAGCTGAATTAAATTGTTCCTTCAGCCGTTTGCCCTATTTTGTTGGGCAAACGGTTTTTTGTTTGTCAGAATTTGCTCTCTTTGCTATAATAGAAGCAATAAAAAATATTATAATTTATGATACAAGAAGGCTCAAGATTCACCTCGATTATCAAAGCTATTTATCGGCCAGTTTCGTTATGGTTGGCAGTAGTATTAATATTGGTCGGCTTTGCTGGTGGAGTTTTAGCAGGTGGTGGTGTTGATTTCAATAATGATAGCAAAACTATTATTAAGGGCGCCGATGCTAAGGCTACGTCGACTATATCTGGCGTGGTGACTAATACCGATAAATTACCGAGTTATTTGACTAAGGATGTTAACTTTGGTCTTTATTGGAATGCTTGGAATATTATTAAAAATGAATATTATAACAAGGACGTTCCTGATACTAAGTTGTTTTATGGTTCCTTGCAGGGAATGTTAGCCTCTTTAGGCGATCCTTATTCGGTCTTTATGACACCAACCGACGCCACTCAATTTCAAGATGACTTAAAAGGTAGTTTTGAGGGTATTGGCGCAGAAATCGCGGTCAAGAATAATCAGTTGATTGTTGTTTCACCATTAGATGATTCGCCAGCTATGAAGGCCGGATTGAAGCCCAAAGATTTGATTGTTAAAATTAATGGCACCTCTACTGCTGGGATGAGTTCTGGACAGGCCGTGTCACTGATCCGCGGTCCTAAAGATACCAAGGTTACTTTGACTGTTTTCCGCGAAGGTTGGCAGGCAACCAAAGATATCGAGATTACTCGCGGTCAAATTGTTGTTAAGAGTGTAACTTGGGAAACAAAAAGTAATGGCACGGTCGCTGTCATTAAGGCGCGTCAGTTTAATGAAGACACCTATCCGTTATTTGATGCCGCTATTAACCAAATTATCGCTAACCCACAAATCAAAGGAATTATTTTAGACTTACGTAGCAATCCGGGTGGCTACTTGGATGTTGCTGTCCAGATGGCCGGCGAATGGGATGGCGAAAAGACTGTTGTTTCTGAAAAGAATCGTAATGGCGTTGAAACTTTACATAAAGCTTTTAAAACTCCGCGTCTCGCTAATTACAAGACCGTGGTCCTAGTTGACGGTGGCAGTGCTTCCGCTTCAGAAATCGTGTCTGGTGCTCTGAAGGATTGGGGCAAGGCCCAGCTCGTTGGTATGAAAACTTTTGGTAAGGGTTCAGTCCAAACACTCGAAGATTTAAGTGATGGTAGTCAGATTAAAATTACGATTGCTAAATGGTTTACTCCAAATGGCACTTCGATTGATGAACAGGGAATTCAGCCAGATATTAAGGTTGAACTAACGGAAGAAGATTTTAATAAAGATCGTGATCCTCAATTAGACAAGGCCTTGAGTTTGTTTAAATAATATATGCAGGTAGTTTACTTAAAAAATATTGATGGCTATAAGCGCGGTGACGTCAAAGAAGTTGCCGAAGGTTTTGCGCGCAACTTTTTGTTACCGCAACAGGTGGCGGCTTTAGCGACGCCCGATAATATTAAGAAGATTAAAAGTGAGCTTGGCAAACAAGACAAACAAAAAAAAGAAGTTGTTTCTGGCGTGCAAAAAATGGCCGATAAGATTCGCTATAAGAAAATTGAAATCAAAGGCAAGGCCAATGCCGCTGGCAAACTTTATGCGGCTATTTCTGAAACTGCCATTAAAAATGAATTGAAGCGTTTAGGCTATAATATCGGTGCGGCTAAAATTGTTAGTAGTAGCCATCTAAAAGAAGCAGGAGAATATGAGGTCAAAGTTGACTTTGGCCATTCAATTAATTCTAATATAAAAGTTGTTGTTAAGGTATGATCAGATTTTGTTCAATATTTTTAAATTTCTAAAAAAAGTTAGGGCTCATTGCCCTCTTTTTTTGAAAATAGATTTTTAAGATTAGGTCATTAAAATTTTAGTAAAAAGAAAACGCCCACCGGTTTGAAGCGGTGAGCGTGGGGGAAAGGGCGGTTTGTTATTTTGCGCCGCGACAGAATCTCTTGGTATCGCTCGTTTGGTGAGCCAAGACTCTTTTTTCAAAAGCAGCGACGTCAGCGGGGGTGGCAATTCTGATGCGGCCAGCGAAAGGATTGAGCTGGAGTTCGTGGATTGTTAGTTCAATCGATTCGTATCGAGGCGCCGAGTCTTTGTTGCCCCAGTAGTCCATGCGCTCAATCTGAGTCCACTGGTGTCTGGCATCGTAACGAAACATGCCTTCATAGCGGAGTAGACAGGGGTATTTTGATCCTTGGATCAAGAATTGGCCCGGCTGAAGCTTGGTGGCCTCGGCAGCAGTCATTTTCTTACGACCGGCCATGGTGTTAGTTCCTTTCTTCTCGTTGTGTGACGAGATTGTTGCATGCTTCTCGGTTAGTCAGATGACCTGCTCTTGTATCTGTTCAGGTATTCTGGCAAGAATTCCTTGACCCATTCCAAAATTAAACTTGAATTTTCTTTCACCTGCCTAGCAACACGAAGTACACTCTCGACATGTCCTTGTTCCAGTTCCTTGATGATCCAATGTGCTCCAAGCGATGTATCGAGAATTTGGCACATTATGCTGACAGCATCAACTAGGCCCGCATCTAACGCATCGTAGAGCTGATTCTTGTCAGGAAAAATAGCCTTAAGACGCGCATTGAGCTTGGCTCGGTTACCAGTTGGCTCGGTGGTCATTTTTTGGGGCCCATAAATCGAATTAAATATTGGCCCCTCGGTCGCCGAAAATAACAATACATTAATAGAATGGAATCGATATTCCCCACCAGTATCCAATGTAATGTGGAAGACATTAATTCCTGTCGGCAATTGCTGGATCGAATGACAGGTGCCGCGTAAGATATCACAAGGCAGATGTGCGCCGGCGATGATAACTCGCTTACCGACCCAAGTCTGCTCAATGACTGTCAGATTTGTCATGCTCATTTGACTTCTCCTGTTGCTGGCTGCCATTGTTGGAGAATGAAATTAGTATACTCGGTCGCCAGATTATCGCGCAGTACAGCGGCCTCGGCGTCCAGCAGGACATCCGCTTGCTTGCCGCTTTTGATGGCGTTAACGATTCCTGCGGGCTTCAGCTTCATACCGGTCAGCATAATCATGGTGCCGATAGCACGCGGTTCACTGCCGTCGATGGCGTCGTAGAGGCCATTCTCGTCCGGGAAAGCGGCTTTGATTCGACCCACAAGATCGGAGTCGGCTTTGACAATTTTAAGCACCAGCTTATCACCGATGATTCCGGGGGAGGATCCCTCGGCGAAGTCACCGGTAATGGTCTCAGCATAAAATCCATAATGACCGCCATTGGCAAATTCAAAGTGAAAGAAATTGGCTCGCTCTTTGTCACTGATAATTTTCTGACAGACACTATGGTCGAGGTTACTTACGTTGCCCGCTTTAATTTCCGTGATAGCAATCTTTTTTCCGACGAACAACTTGCGGAGCACTTCCAGAGTGATGCCACCTGTTTCCATGTTTAGGATATTTCCTTTCTTGTCGATGTACGGTTTGATCTGAAATAATATTCAGAATAATAGATTGTATCACTTTTTATTGTATTTGTCAATACTTGGCGGTTAGTGGGCGGCTAATCCATATAAATCATTTAAATTTAAATAATAAATAATCAAAATTCACCCTGTTAAATATGATAAGATTTGAAAATTATCTAAATTAATGGGGTTAATTATAAATTTAATTAATAATATAATGATTGGAATCCTTAGTGGTTCAAATCTTATTTAACAGGGTAAACTTATGTCCAAGTACATTTTTGTCATGGGCGGAGTGATGTCTGGTGTCGGTAAAGGCATTGCTGCGGCTTCGATTGGAAAAATCTTAACGTCGAAAGGATTCAAGGTAACGGCCTTAAAAATCGATCCCTATCTTAATGTTGATGCTGGCACCATGAACCCCGTGGAGCATGGCGAAGTTTTCGTCACGGAAGACGGGGATGAGACCGATCAAGATATCGGTAATTATGAACGTTTTTTGGACACGAATATTTATCGTGACAATTACATGACTTCCGGCCGCGTTTATCAGGCGGTAATTAATCGTGAGCGTAATTTGGAATACGGCGGGAAATGTGTCGAGGCAGTACCGCATATTCCTTACGAAGTTATTGATCGCATTAATCGTGCCATGGAAAAAGTTGAGGCAGAAATTGCCATCATTGAAATCGGCGGTACTGTCGGTGAATTCCAAAATGTTTTGTATTTGGAAGCAGCGCGTATGTTGAAATTCAAGAATCCCGGCGATGTGGCCTTTGTGATGGTTAGTTATTTGCCAGTGCCTGGTAATTTAGGCGAGATGAAAACCAAGCCGACGCAAATGGCAGTTCGCGCAATTAATGAAGTTGGCATTCAGCCCGACTTTTTACTGTGCCGCTCAACTCATGAAGTTGACGCGCCACGCCGTGAGAAGTTAGCATTATTCTGTAATGTTCAACCCGAAAATGTTGTTTCGGCGCCCGATGTTAAGAGCGTCTATGATATCCCAGTAAATTTTGAAAAAGAAAATCTTGGCAATAAGATTTTAAAAGTGTTGGGACTGGAACCACGACAACAAGATTTAGTCGAATGGCGCGCCTTTATTGACAAAGTTAATAGCGTGACCGTACCGGTCAAAATCGGTATTGTGGGCAAGTATTTTGAGAGTGGTGATTTTATTTTGTCTGATGCTTATATTTCCGTTATTGAGAGTCTGAAGTATGCTGCCTGGCATAACGATCGCAAGCCAGAAATTGAATGGATCAATTCTGATATTTATGAAAAGGATCCAGAGCAATTAAGCGAGTTAAATAATTATGATTGTTTGGTGGTACCCGGAGGTTTTGGTAGTCGCGGTATTGAGGGCAAGATTAAGGCGATTCAATTTGCTCGAGAAAATAAGATTCCGTATTTAGGGCTTTGTTATGGCATGCAGTTAGCGACTATCGAATTTGCCAGACATGTATGCGGTTTAGCGGATGCTCATACGACCGAAATCAATCCACATACTCTGAACCCAGTCATTCATATTATTCCAGAGCAAGCGGTGAAGTTGGCCAATAATCAATATGGCAATACGATGCGTTTGGGAGCTTATCCTTGTATCCTGAAAGAGGGAAGTCTGGCACGCGATTTATATCAGTCTACTGAAATTTCGGAACGCCATCGTCATCGCTATGAATTTAATTTAGCTTACAAGCAGAAGATGGAAGAACATGGTTTGGTATTTTCTGGCCTGAGTCCTGACGGTCAATTGACCGAAATTATTGAATTACCAAAAGATCAGCATCCATTCTTTATTGGCGTGCAATTCCATCCGGAAATGAAGTCTCGGCCATTGCGCCCACATCCGTTATTTTTCGGTTTAGTTAAGGCGGGGATTGATGCAGTCAAAAGTCTGTAAAGTCCATCAAGTCAAAAGTTAGAAAAACAGCCTGATTAATTTCCGGCTGTTTTTTATTTAAATTAGGGCATAATTTAGTGGGCTGTGGATAAAGGTATTGACAAAATAGTTAAAATATGCTATTATGATATATTGCCATGATGGCGATACGTTCTTTAAACCGAGAGAAATACACCTATATTGGTGTCAAATTGAAAGGACTTCTCATGAGTAGCTTTACACAGAAGTACGGGTTTTTCCTGGCCATAGCCCTGGTGGCTGGCGGCGTTTACTGTCGTGCCAATAATGGCGCGGTTCTGGCGGCAACCAAAACAGCGCCGACCGCGATTGACGCGGTGGTGGTGCTCGAACAGACGATGACTCGACCGGCCTTACCGGCGGACATCAATTCGATTCCGCTTGAGCCCGCCATCTCCTTCGAGCCAACAGCCGAATCCATTGCTCAGGTTGAGCGCTTGGAACAAGATCGGCAACAGGACCAAAAGTTGGCCGCGTTGGAGGGTATGGAGCCGTTGGAGCTGTCCGAAGTGTATCAGCGTTCGATTATGCGGGATAACCGCCACTTGAATGCTGACTCTGCCTTGGCCATCGGCTATGCTTACGCCATTGCCGAAAAGCGGTACGATTTGCCCAATGGTTTGCTGTTCTCAATCGTTAATAGGGAATCAAACCATCGGGCGGCTGCGAAGTCGTCTGAAGACGCGATTGGGCTGATGCAGGTCCAAGTGCCGACGGCTTTTGACGCCGCCAAGCGTCTCGGCAAAATTTCGGCCAAAGCGAAGCCAAAAGACTGGCCGAAATACCAGAAGAAACTGGTTGTGATGCTTCAGAATCCCAAAGGCAATATTGAATTAGGTGCTAACACGTTGCATCACTATTTGCACCTCAACCACGGCAGTCTCACGGCCACCCTGAAGCAGTATTCTCATGGGGCTAGGGATTACAATGGGAGAATAATTTCCCGCATGAAGAAAATACAAGCCGAAATCGCCGCCAAATAATTGGCACCATCGATCTTTAAGCTGCGACCGCACCCCGGGCGCAGCTTTTTCTTTGGCGCAAAAAATCCAGCCCCAGTTTAAAAAACTGAGGCTGGATGAAATATAATATTATTTGATGGAAACAATTTGAGCGAACTCTAATTTTCCAGTAAACTTCTTAACTTTTTTCTTGTTGTAGTTGACTAGTCCCGGTTTGACCGCGAATAAGGTATCGTCTTTGGCGATTTGGCAACCGTCTCCAGCACGATATCTAGTACCGCGTTGTCTGACAATAATATCACCAACTTTAGCTTTTTCACCGCCATAAAGTTTAATACCTAGGCGTTGCGCATTAGAATCGCGGCCTAGTCTGGTACTACCACCTGCTTTTTTATGAGCCATATTTTAGTTTATCTAAATTATTATTATCATAACCGTGTTCTTCCACTCGAGCCACTGCAATGGCTCTTAACCGGTATAATGCTGATATAATAGCTTAATTTCAGATAAATGTCAAGAAATTATTGACAATAGCCAAAATACATGATAAATATTAGTTTCGGTAGTACCTTAAGCAATTTAATACAACCCAACAAACAAGGAGTTAAATGATGTCAGAAAAGGCTATTATGGCGGGATGTCATGTAAATTGGCGGAATGATTCATGGCTAGCGCAAGATGAGGATTTTGTTGCTTTACAAAATCAATATGGTTATGGCCCGTTTTATGTCAAACAAGTCTTTCCATTACTGCCAGGCGGTACTGAATATGCCTCAATAAGCACTGAAGATGGCGTGATACCGGTGATGACTGTGTATCTGCGATTAGTTGAAACTTATGCAACAGCGGCTTTTGTTCTTGATCCGATCGAAATAGCGACCGATTAGTTCTTTATAGTACTAGCTTGCCCCGTGGCGAGCTTTTTTTATTTGTGATATTATTCAATTATTATGACGTCTAAAACAGATTTATTGGCTAAGGCTAAAACCTTACCACTGTCGCCCGGTGTTTATCAGTATTGGGGCACTGACAATGAGATTTTATATATCGGCCGCGCTACTTCTTTGCGTCGCCGAGTGCTTCAGTATTTCCAAAAAAACTTAGATCCGCGGATTGCGGAAATGGTTAGTTTGGCTAAAACCATTAAATTTATCCAGACCGACACGGTTTTGGAAGCCATTATTTTAGAAGCAAAGTTAATCAAGAAATTTTGGCCCAAGTATAATATCAAAGACAAGGACATGCGTTCCTTTTCTTATTTAGTAATACCGAAAGCTGATTTTCCGAAACCCTTGATTGTGCGTGAAAGAGAGCTTGATAAATTCCCAAAAGGTTCGGCGAAAATATTCGGGCCGTTTCAAAATTCTACCTTATTAAAAAATACCTTACGTCTAGTGCGGCGCATTTTTCCTTATTCGACTTGTAAAATCGGTTCGGGCCAACCGTGCTTCGATTATCAGATTGGCTTGTGTCCCGGTGCTTGCGTTGGAGAGATCAGTAAACAAGACTATCAAAAAAACATTAAGAATATTGTGGCCCTGTTTGAGGGCAAGCGAAAATTATTGATAAAAACTTTAAGTAAACAAAATCCGCAAGCCGCTTTTGGTTTGCAGCATATCAATGATGTCACCTTAATCGGCCGCGATGAGTTGGCAGGTTCCACGGGGGCAGTTACAAGCCGCATCGAGGCTTATGACATTTCACATTTTTCCGGCAAAGAAACAGTGGGCGCCATGTCAGTGTTTATTGACGGTCAGCCCGACAAGAGCCATTATCGTTTGTTTAATATTAAAACTGTTGGCAATAATGATTTATTGGCACTCGAAGAAATGATTACGCGGCGTTTGAATCATCCAGAATGGCCCGCCCCGGACATTTACTTAATTGATGGTGGCCGTCCACAAATCAGTCATTTGGAAAAACTATTTAAGGAAAAACAAATTGCCACGCCACTCATCGGGATTTCGAAGTTAGGTGGCGATATGCTAGTGTTTCCCAAAGGCACTAAGCAGTCAATTAAAGATTTGGCGGCGAGCTCTAAAAATATCTTATTGCAGGCGCGGGATGAAGCGCATCGCTTTGGTAATGCGGCGAGAAAGCGCCAGTTAAAAATCAAACGACCAAAAACTTCCGCTCGTGGCCAGATAGTGTTATAATAAATGTGACAATCAGTTTTAGAAAAATCTAAACCATTAATCATATGAAAGCAAAAACAGCTTCAATCGCTCGGCCGAAAATTATCGGCGTGCTTGATCTCATTAAATCAACCTGGTCAGTTTATAGTGCACATTGGCAGAAATTTGCTACCATCCTAGTTATTCCACTAACCTTGTCTTTTGTTATTAATGTCATTCTATTTTTGGTGGAGTATTTTGGTGCTCATTTGGCTTGGTATTGGTGGTTAATTATCGGCATCCTGACGGCAGTTATCATGCTGGCATTTTTTATTTTGTATTTCTTATCTTATGTGGCGCAATTTCTGTTGTTGCAGGATTTATCACAGGCCGTTACTTTCGGTAATTTAAAGAGTTTGCTGTTAAAGGTTAAGCCATATTTTTGGACTATTCTAGCGGTCTCGGCGGTTTATGGCCTACTATCAGTGTTCGGGTTCATCCTTTTGATTGTGCCTGGCGTTATTTTTATGGTTTATTATGGCTTTACGATTTATTTCGTTATTTTTGAAAATAAAAAGTTCGAAGGTTCTTTCGGTTTGAGTCGCGACTTGGTTAGAAATTATTGGTGGGCAGTATTTGGCCGAATGATTTTAGGAATGTTGATTGTCTATTTATTTTATTTATTAGTGGGAGGAATTATTGCTTTAGTTAGCTTCTTATTAACTCATTTTGCCGGTTTAACTATCGACAAGAATGGCAGCAACTTGCTCTATAGCTTGCTATCAATTTTCATCGGTTTAGTGGTTGGCCCAATTACTATTATCTATACTTATAATATTTTTCAGTCTCTAAGAGCCGCTAAGCAGCTTCCGCTGATCGAATAATGGCGCAGTTTCGGTGGTGTTCAAAATATATTAATTAATTTATTAGGAAATATGTTCAAGAAGATTATTATTTTAGCTTGTTGCAGTTTATTATTCTTGCCATTACTCGCTGCGGCCCAAATTCCTGATGCGGTGAAAGCAAAATTGACTGATAAGTTGTCCACTTCGACGGCAGCTGTTAAGGGTGCTTTAGCGCGTTGCGCCATCGTGGAATCAAAAATTCAGATTAAGACAACTAATTTTGATAATAGTAAAGTTAAACATTTGGCCGTTTATAATCGGGTCCGATCTTCTGTTGCCAATATTACTGAAAAGTTAGCGGCAAAGGGGGTTGATGTTACTTCGCTCAAGGCGGCATTGGCTATTTATGATCAAAAGATTAAAAAGTTTTCTGATGATTATAGTATTTATATTGGTAAATTAAAAGACGATCAGGCTTATGCTTGCGGTAAGTCGGAAGGTCAATTCCGTACTAAACTTAAAGAAGCCAAAACAGCCTTGGTCCAGGTTCATAAGGATGCAGTTGATTTGCGAACATATTACGCACAAACCCTGAAGCCGGAAATCAATAAGATTCGAGCAATATTGCGGAACGATAAAGCTACGAGCACGGCGACAACAACCACAGCTAAGATGCCAGCAGTTGCCCCGATTGTGGAATAGTATCAGTGTGCGCAAATAAATATATTTAACCAGTCAATATGAAAAAAATAATTTCGCTTATCTCGTTAACCGTTATTTGTTTAACGGTAGGAATAGTTCTCTCTGGCTGTGGCCCCACGAAAGTAAAACCAGCGGCTATTCATATTACAACTAGCACTGCTGGCAATCCTGCCACTCAACCAACCTTGGGTGAAGAAATTAAAGCCGTGCAAACTAGTCCGACAGCCGATATTACTGATGTCAGTCTAGAAGCGGATTTAAATGGTCTTGATGCCCAAATGGAGACGATTAAGTCAACCGGATTTGAGCAGACTGATCTGTCTGATAAGGACCTTGGATTATAAAATTAAGTTTCATTTTTAAAAAGCGACCTTTTACAAGTTCGCTTTTTTTGTTATGATGGATTTGATTAAATATATTAATTTATGATCGATTTAGTAGCCATTAATAAACCCAAAGGTCCAACCTCATTTCGGATTGTCGCCCAAGTCCGGCGCATTACTGGAATTAAAAAGGTTGGCCATGCTGGAACCTTAGATCCGCTGGCCAGTGGTGTTTTAGTCGTGGCGGTCGGACGAGAAGCGACCAAGAAGATTGCGGAAACCGTTGCTAAAGAAAAAGAGTATGTCGCTGATATTCGCTTAGGACAGGTAAGTAGTACTGATGATGAAGAGGGCGAGAAGACCTTAATTAGTGAGCGTCGGCCGGAGGAATCGGAAATAATGCAGGTGATTAATAAATTTGTGGGCGAAATTCAACAAGTACCACCGCAATTTTCGGCTATCAAGATTGCTGGTCAGCCGGCTTATAAGTCGGCTCGTAAAGGTGAGGAATTAAAATTAGCTGCTCGGTCAGTAATTATTAAAGAGATTGAATTATTGAGCTATAATTATCCCGATTTAAAAATTAGAGTGGTTACCGGCCCGGGGGTCTATATTAGATCATTGGCGCGCGATATTGGTGCAGTTTTAAAGACTGGTGCCTATATGTCGGATTTAATTCGGACTAGGGTTGGTGATTTTAGGATTGAGAACGCGGTGACGATAGAGGAATTCAAAAATACTTATGATCAACAAAGAAGCAGTAATTAAAATTTTAAAAGCTGGTGGTGTTGGGGTTGTACCGACCGATACTATTTATGGTTTAGTTGGCCAGGCTTTAAACAAGGCGACAGTGGAAAGAATATATAAGGTGCGTCAGCGTCGCCCGGATAAACCGCTGATCATTTTAATTGGTTCGCTTAGTGACTTAAAGTTATTTGGAGTGAAGTTAACGCCAGTCGAGGAGAAAATATTAAGGAAGAATTGGCCGGGACAAATTAGTATTATTTTATCTTGCCTGAGTCCGAAATTTAAATATTTACATCGCGGCACCGATTCTTTGGCCTTTCGTTTGACGGCCAAAAAATCAATTCGCGAAATTATTAAGTTGACTGGACCACTCGTAGCACCGTCAGCCAATCCTGAGGGAGAGAAGTCAGCCGATAACTTACCAGAGGCAGCCGGCTATTTCGGCACTGCCGTCGATTTTTATTACGGACGCGGCAGCCTGATTGGTCAGCCATCGACTTTGGTTAAATTAGATAATGGTAAATTAGTGGTTTTGCGTGATGGCGCAGTTAAAGTTAAGAATTAAAAAAGCAAGACGTATTTCAGTCTTGCTATAAGTACGAATTAACGTCCACCCATTAGTGCGCCGACTATAATTATCCATAGGAGGAGGAACATAAAAACACCGAATAATGCCGCTACGATTCCGGCAATAATCTTTACGATAACTCCGGAGAAAATTAGTCCAAGACCGAGTGCAAGGACATGGTAAAGTCCGAAACTGCAGAGAGTGGCAATGGCGACGATAAATAGAATGAGTGAAGCGATCATGATTTTATCCCTTTTTCTTTCGCCAGATGTGTTTGAAACGAAGTTCCGAATGAAGACAACCACAGAATATCACTGCAATGACGATAATCGGTATCCAGTAAAATCCTAAATGGAATATCAAGACGATGGGTATGGCGATTACTAGACCGGTTAGAATTAGAAAAGTGAAAAATAGGCTGATTGCAAAATTGAGTCGTTCACCTGAACTGGGCATGAGTTGCTCCTTGTTGTGGTTAGTGATTGTTAATTGCGTAGCTAACAACCAGCATAATAACAAATATAACCCCCGCAGCATAAATTGCGCCGAATACTCCAGCTATTAGTAATGCGCCGAATATCCCAGCCTCAATAACTGAAAAAGAATAAATCCACCAGCAAAATAGGATGCCGATAGACAGCAAGATACCAAAACCAGTCCAAGTGATAATGAAAAATTTTATATCACTCATAGATGAATCACTTTTATCAAAAAGCAAATATAGAACAAACAGAATAGTGACTGCCAAAATAGACCAAGTCATGATCGCCATATTTTTTCTCCCAATCGTTGAATATTTTTGAAAGGTTCTAGCCGCAGAATAGGATAAAATGATTAATTTGTCAATAGTAGTCTTAATTTGCTATAATGATACATAATATGATAAATACCAAAAACAAGCTTGATTTAATTACGGTCGGTGGCGCTACCGTTGATATTTCTTTCTATTCTAAAGACGGCGAATTGATTACGACTGGGAATGCCACTAAGCAGAAGTTGTTAGCCTTTGAATATGGCGCGAAGATTATCGCTGACCGAGTGTTTGTGACTTGCGGTGGGGGAGCGGCTAATGCAGCCATATCGGCTTCACGCTTAGGTCTTAAGTCTGCTATTGCTTGCCGTATCGGTAGTGATGAAAATGGCAAGATCGTTTGGAATAATTTTAAAACCAATAAAGTTGATACTGGTTTGATTAAGCTAGATAGTAAAAATCAAACGGCCTTCTCAACAATTTTAACTATCGATAATCCGTCGAAAGAACATATTGCTTTTATTTATCGCGGCGCTAACGCTGATTTTTCTGCCAAAGATATAAATACTGACAAATTAAAAGCTGATTGGTTTTATATCACTTCCTTGCCAAAAATTGGCTGGGTGGAGATTGTTGCTAAAATCGTTAAAGTTGGGAAGAATATTGTTTGGAATCCCGGTAATGAGCAATTAAAAGATCTCACCAACTTAAAAAAGTTTTTGCCAAAAATTAGGGTTTTAATCGTGAATCGTGATGAGGCTTTGGAATTTAAGAAATTGAAAGATATCAAGGGCTTGCTGCAATATATTTTTGAGCTCGGCCCCAAGTTGGTTGTTATCACAGACGGTGCTAATGGCGCTTATGCCTATGACGGCAAAAAATACTATTTTATGAAGGCCAAAACAACTAAGGTGGTCAATACTTTAGGAGTTGGTGATGCCTTTGGCTCTGCCTTGACTTCGGCGCTGATTTATGATAAAAATATCAAGGAAGCCTTGGAGTGGGGAATAAAAAATTCCGCTTCGGTCGTCAGTCATATTGGCGCTCAAGCCGGGTTGCTTACCAAAGCAAAAATTTAAAATTATTCTCACGAAAACAGGCGATGGATTGGGTTATACCGGTCCGTTGCTTTTTGTTTTTTTAAGGCAAATTAAATTAGTAGATTCTCGGATATTTCCGCCACGCCGGATGACCGGCTTCAGGCGAAAATTCCAAGAATGACAATATCGATAAAATCTAATTATAAATAATTAAAAATAATAAAAGTATGTCTGAAGCAAAGAAGCATGTTTATTCCTTCGAAGAAGGCAATAAAGACATGAAACAGCTCTTGGGCGGCAAAGGCGCTAACTTGGCCGAAATGACCTCCCTGGGGATTACTGTTCCTCCTGGTTTTACTATCACTACCGAAGTTTGTGATTTATATTACAAAAGCGGACGAACTTTAACTTCTGAAGTTAAGGATCAGATTGCCATTAAATTAAACGAATTAGAAAATAAAATGGGCAAGCGTTTAGGTGACGCTAATGATCCATTGTTGGTTTCAGTTCGATCTGGCGCTGCCGCTTCTTTGCCTGGTATGATGGATACTATTTTGAACTTGGGTTTAAATGATCAATCTGTCTTAGGTTTGGCTACTAAAACTGGCAATCCTCGTTTCGCCTGGGATTCCTATCGCCGTTTAGTTCAAATGTATGGTGATGTTGTGATGGAAGTAGAGCATGCTGATTTTGAACATATTTTAGAAAACGTTAAAGACACTAAGGGTGCCAAATTTGATACTGATTTAACGACTGAAGATTTAATGGAAATCGTGCGCCGTTATAAAGCGAAAATTTTGGAAGTTAAAGGAATTCCTTTTCCTCAAGATCCACTCGAACAATTATCCGGCTCGATTAATGCCGTTTTCGGTTCTTGGAATAATTACCGTGCCGTTAGATATCGCGAACTTAATGACATCCGTGGCTTAATCGGTACTGCCGTTAATATCCAAACTATGGTGTTTGGTAACTTAGGTGAAGATTCCGGTACTGGCGTTTGCTTTACTCGCAACCCATCGACTGGCGAAGCCAAGTTCTACGGCGAATATTTAATGAATGCTCAAGGTGAAGATGTGGTAGCTGGTATCAGAACTCCAAAACCAGTAACAGCTTTAGAAGAACAAATGCCTGAGATTTATCGTGAATTGGTAGATACTTGTAATCGTGTTGAACAGCATTACAAAGATATGCAAGATATGGAATTTACCATTCAACAAGGTAAGTTGTATATTCTACAAGCTAGAAATGGCAAGCGTACGGCTGCTGCTGCCGTTAAGATTGCGGTAGAATTAGTTGGCGAAGGCTTGATTACTAAAGACGAAGCGATCTTGCGTGTTGATCCTAATCAATTAAATCAATTATTACATAAACAATTAGATCCAGTCGCTAAGACTCAAGGCGAAGTTATCGCTCGTGGTTTGCCAGCTTCTCCTGGAGCTGCCGTTGGTGAAGTAGTATTTACTGCTGCTGAAGCTTTTGAGAAAGCTCAATCCGGTTTGGACGTTGTTTTGGTTCGTATTGAGACCTCTCCAGAAGATATTGATGGTATGCATTCCTCTAAGGGTATTTTAACTGCTCGTGGTGGTATGACTTCTCACGCCGCTGTGGTAGCTCGTGGTATGGGTACTTGCTGTGTCGCTGGTTGTGCTGATATCATTATCGATGAAAAAGCCAAGACTTTAACTATTAGAGATAAGGGCATTGTTATCAAAGAAGGTGAATTCATCACTTTAGACGGCGCTACTGGTGAAGTCTTTAATGGTCGTTTAGGTACGATGGAACCAGAATTGTCTGGAGATTTCGGTACTTTAATGGGCTGGGCTGATGAAGTGCGCAAGATTGGTGTTAGAACTAATGCTGATACGCCTCATGATGCAGCTGTCGCTCGTAAATTTGGCGCTGAAGGTATTGGCTTGTGCCGCACCGAACACATGTTCTTCGAAGGCGACAGAATTAAGGCTGTTAGAGAAATGATTTTGTCTAATGATGTTGAAGGCCGTACTAAAGCTTTAGCTAAATTGTTACCATACCAAAAAAGCGATTTCGTTGGCTTGTTCCAAGCAATGGATGGTTATGCTGTTACGATCAGATTATTAGATCCGCCATTACACGAGTTCTTGCCAAAAGAAGAAAAAGATATTTATGATTTGGCTCGTGAGATGCAAGTTGATGTCGGAACACTTCGTGCCAAAATTGAAGAGTTACATGAATTCAATCCGATGTTGGGTCATCGTGGTTGCCGTTTAGCTGTCACTTATCCAGAAATTTATGACATGCAAGTAACAGCGATCATTGAAGCCGCCATCGAAGTTGCCAAGAGCTGTCCAAATTGTGGACGAGCCACTGAAGTTAAGCCAGAAATCATGATTCCTTTGGTAGCTACTACTAAAGAATTCTCGATGTTGAAAGAGCGTGCCGTGAAGATTGTTGAAGAAAAATTGGCCGCTGCCAATATTAAGATTGCTTACAAGATTGGTACCATGATTGAAGTGCCTCGTGCCGCTTTAGTTGCCGATAAGATTGTGGAGTCCGGAGCAGAATTTTTCTCTTTCGGTACTAACGACTTAACTCAAATGGGTGCTGGTTTATCTCGTGATGATGCTGGACGTTTCTTGAAGGAATATGTCTCACAAGGAATTTTTGAATATGATCCGTTTGAAGTTTTAGACCAAGAAGGTATCGGCGAATTAATTCGTATCGCGATCCAGAAGGGTAGAAGCGTTAAGGCTGATCTGAAGATTGGTATTTGCGGTGAACATGGTGGTGAACCAAAAACCGTTGAATTCTGTCATCGTGAAGGATTTAACTACGTTTCTTGCTCTCCCTTTAGAGTACCGATTGCCCGTTTAGCTGCCGCTCACGCTGCCGTTAAGGACAAATTGAAGAAATAGTAATTATCTAAATTAAGATATAAAAAAGCCGGTTATCCACCGGCTTTTTTAGTTGCTCAATAATTAATTTTGTTTAAATTTAGGTAATATTAAAGTTGACTGTTGATAACTCTATTGACAAAATTATCGATATATGTTATACTTAGATATTAGTTTAAAGCAAGCTGATGCTGGCTTAAGACTAAGTCCATTAACAATCCAAGCGGGGCAAAGCGCCCCATTACAAAAAGGAAGCTTATCATGCGAAAGTATCACATCGTTGCGTCATTCCTCCTGCTGGTGGCGGCCCTGTTTTTGCAGGGTTGCCCGGGCCAGGCGCCTGTCGTGCCGGTCACCAATGAGGTCACCACTGAAGTGGCGGCCGTGGCCGATGTCACGCCGCAGGCCAATCAGGCCGATGAGTTTGCTGTCGACATTGACCTCGGGTTGAGACAGACCCAAAAAGGCTATGGCCCTCCCGACATGGTGACCTCGATGAAGGAAAAGGTCTCCGTGCTCGAGGTGAAGCTGTTCTACCCGAATGGTGAACTGTACAAGCGCTTTAGCTCGGTCGTCTACGACGGCCGCAGTCACTGCGTTTGTTCCGGAGTTACCGGCGGCAACTACCAAATTACGGCGACGCTGCGAGATGGTTGGTCAACGCCACTGTTCTTCGGAGCTGGCAATATCGTCGTAAATCCGGCCATGCAGAATTCGGTCACGATAGTGATTAGGCCGTTGAGCTGCTACTTGTTTTACTTCGTGTTGCCGCATCTGCCTGGTACTTATGACCAGGTGGCGGAGATCTTCCGACACACGTCAATTACTGAGTCGGATGGCCGCGAAAATCAGGCTTGGTGGAATATCAATGAACGGGACGGAGTCGTGTTTACCGCCGCCCTGCCCCTGGATTTCCAAGGCGGACAGATGGTGGTGAAGGACATCACCGGACGCCAGTATACCGTTTTTGTGCCAGCGATACCGGCCATGACTGACTGGAGCACCTTTCAGTTCGGTGACGTCTTCGAAGTCGATGACAGCGCCGGCCTGGATGTGACGGTGCAGATCGAGTCGCCCTGGGATCGCGGCTAACTCGAAACTTCGCTGTTGGCAATCGCTAACAGCAACAACGCTCTTTAACCTTAACCCCCCCCGGTCACACTTGTGTGGCCGGTTTTCTTTTTGTTTAAATATACGTTGTAGCTGATTTTGCCATACTTTTGGAAAAACCGCCATATGTATGTACACATTACCTAACTGTTTTAAGCACATACATATGGCGGATTAGTTATTAATTAATAACATCTCATTTGGAGTCTTCCCGCCTAAGGCACAATGCTCCAAATTATTGTAATAAATATTCCAGACTTTAATAGATCTCC
>CAISTG010000024.1 GCA_903888345.1 Candidatus Buchananbacteria bacterium
ATTGTATAATAAATAGAGTCTGATCGATTAAATAGGGTAAATATGATAATTTTAGCCATCGAAACATCTTGTGATGAAACTTCAGCCGCGGTTCTAAAAGTGAACCGAGGTCAATTAGAATTATTATCAAATATTGTTTCTTCACAAATAGATATTCATAAACAATATGGCGGGGTGGTGCCAGAAGTAGCGGCTAGACACCATATAAAAAATATTATCCCGGTAATTTCTGAGGCATTAAATAAAGCCAAAATTAAACCCGAAAAAATCGATCTCTTAGCGACAACAGCTGGACCGGGATTAATGACCTCGTTACTAATTGGTGCTGAAACAGCAAAGGCTTTAAGTTATGCTTGGGGTAAACCCTTACTGGCTATTAATCACATGTATTCGCATATTGCCGCTAATTTTTATAATAATAAAATTAAATTTCCCGCAGTTTGTTTGGTGGTTTCTGGTGGTCATACTGAGTTAATCCATCTGAAAAGTTATTGGCAATTAAAGAAAATCGGTCAGACGATTGACGATGCAGTTGGTGAAGCTTTTGATAAAGTTTCGAAATTATTGGGCTTAGGTTATCCTGGTGGTCCAATTATTTCTGCTTATGCCGAAAAATATCGAACTGATTTAAAATTTCCGACTATTAAATTACCGCGTCCAATGCTTAATAGTAAGGATTTTAATTTTTCTTTTTCTGGTTTAAAGACGGCTGTTTTGTATGCTTCACAAAAATTTGTGCATCATGATGAAGATTTTAAAATAGCGATGGCGCACGCTTTTCAAGAAGCCGCAGTCGAGGTATTAGTAACTAAGACTATCAAGGCAGCCAAGAAATTAAAAGTTAAGACAATTTTTATGGCTGGTGGAGTGGCGGCCAATAAGCAGTTACGCGAGGCCCTAAAAAACGAGGCGATTAAGAATGGATACGAATTTTTTGTACCGGAATTTAAATTGTGTACCGATAATGCGGCCATGGTAGCCATCGCTGCCTGTTATTTAAGTCAAAAGAAAATAGTGAAAATTGATAATTATAAAAATATTAAGACTGATCCTAATTGGGAGTTGTTGTAAATATGGAACATGTAACATTGATCAGGGATAAGGAATATTAAATATTTAATTCATTATCAATATGGAAAAGTATCATAATCAATGTTGTATATTATTTATATATGAAATATCTCTCTAAATCAGAAAAAGAAACCTTTAACTTCGCTAAGAAATACGCCAAACAGCTTCGGGGTGGCGAGGTTTTGTGTTTGGTTGGTGATTTAGGTGCTGGTAAAACGGCATTTACTAAGGGTTTGGCTGCTGGATTAGGTATTAAGAATATTATTACAAGCCCCACCTTTGTTATAATGAAAAACTACTTAATTTCTTCACCTTTACCTAAGGGGAAGTTAGGCGGTGTTACGCTTGGACCTAAAAACATTAAACATTTAGCACATATTGATGCTTACCGCTTAAGTGATGGCGATCAGTTATTGGGAATTGGGGTGGAGGATTTTTTTGAACAGGCTGACTGTATCACAGTAATTGAATGGGCAGATCGGGTTCATGATATTTGGCCCAAAAAAGCCATTCAAATAAACTTCAAAATTTTAAAAGGCGATCAGCGAGAAATTAAAATAAAATAACCACTATTAATGCCGACACAAATTTCCCATATTGTTTTAGCTAATAAGGTTTACACTAAATTTTTTTCTGGTCGATCTAGAAAAGAATTTTTTATTGGTTCTATTTTTCCTGACATTCGAATTTTAAAAACTATTACGCGCAAAGAAACTCATTTCACTGAAATAAAAATGAGTGAGCTTCTACAGGTTAATGATTTTATTGCTGGCATAAAATTTCATTCTATTATAGATTTGTTGCGTGACCAATATATTAAGGACAATAATATTTTTGCTTTATGTCCAAAATCAAAATATCGAGAATTGGCTCTTAAGATTTTGGAAGAACAAGTTTTATATTCTAAAATAGATGATTGGTCAGAATATATTAGCTACCTTGATGATATTTTGCCCGGCGAACAAGCTTTCAGAATTAGTGATAAGAAAATAAAAAAATGGCATACTTTATTACAGCAACACTTTGCAAAACAACCAAGCCAAGTAACTGAAGTGGAATTTATGTCTGGACTAGGTTATTCCAGCGAAGTGATTTATGAAATTAACAAGACTGTTAAAATTATGTTAGCTAAACCAGAAATAGTCAGTTCGATTAATGATTTATACAATAATTTCGAAACTCTAATTTATGGAAAATAGAAAAATTAACGTCGCAATTTTGTTTGGCGGTAAATCCGCAGAACATGAGGTTTCTTTGCAGTCAGCTAAGAATGTTTTTGATGCTATTAATAAAGAAAAATACAATCCCATTTTAATTGGAATTGATAAGGCGGGTAAATGGTTATCGGGTGACAGCTCTAATTTTTTGCTTAATGCTGATAATCCTAAATTAATCGCCCTTAATTCTGGTAGTATTGAAGTTTCCTTAATTCCCCAAAGTAATGGTCAGCTTAATGATGCGGCGAATTCCGTAATTGATGTGGTTTTCCCCATCTTACATGGACCCTTAGGCGAAGATGGCACGGTTCAGGGATTATTGAAATTAGCAAATATTCCTTTTGTTGGTGCCGGCGTCTTAGGTTCGGCAATCGGCATGGATAAGGATGTGATGAAGCGCTTATTACGGGAGGCTGGTTTGCCGATTGCTAATTTTATTGCGCTTAAATCCAGCGAAGTTGTTCCTACATATTTAGAGTTGGTTGAAAAATTAGGTGCACCATTTTTTATTAAACCCGCCAACATGGGGTCATCCGTTGGAGTTAGCAAGGTTCATAATGAGGGTGAATATTTGGCGGCACTTGAATTAGCTTTTAAGTTTGATGTTAAAATTATTATTGAAGAAAATATTAAGGGTAGAGAAATTGAATGCGCTGTTTTGGGTAATGATCAGCCCATTGCTTCGGTACCCGGCGAAGTAATGGCCAGTCATGAATTTTATTCTTATGAAGCAAAATATTTAGATGAAAAAGGGGCCGTCATTGAGATTCCCGCTCTATTAACAGATAATTTAGCCCAACAAATTAGGGATTTAGCCATCAAAACTTTCCAAATCTTGGATTGTGCTGGCCTCGGTCGAGTTGATTTCTTTTTAACAGTAGAAGATCAGATTATTGTTAATGAAATTAATACTATTCCCGGATTTACGAAAATTAGTATGTATCCTAAATTATTTGAAGCTAGCGGAGTTTCTTACTCGGACCTAATTGATAAATTAATTCAATTAGCGATTGAGAGATTTGAAAAAGAAAAAAACCTTCAGACAAGCTATCTATAATCCTCGACAAAAATAAAAAGACCCTTAATGAGGGTCTTTTGGTTTATTGTGAGGACAAGTGAGGCAAGCTGCAGCTGAGGCTACTACCGTGCATTTAGTCGGAATTTCGCAATTAACGTGCTGAGCCGAATCAAGATTATGATGGCAGGTTGAACAATTATTGGTACTCTTGATAGAACAATTCTCTACTTCACAGCGGACCGTCTTTGGTGTCGTCATGGTAGCTCTCCTTAGTGTCATCATGATAGCTCTCCTTGTTGGTACTTGCGGTTTGCGTGATTAATGAACTAACTTTAAGGAGATTAACAAATTAATTGCATTCTGTCAATGTTAGCGAGCGACACGGAAAACTTCTTCCACACTAGTTTCGCCGCTTAAGGCTTTTAGTATTCCATCTTGGAGCATTAAGACCATGCCATTTTTGATAGCTTGTTCTTCAATTTCAAAATTAGTCACATCAGACTTTTGAATTAATTTTTGAATGTCTGGAGTATTAGGAATAATCTCATAAATCCCGAGACGTCCTTTGTAGCCAATCATACCACATTTTTCACAGCCAACTGGTTCGTAGAATTTTAAGTTTTCGGGAATTTTAACTCCAGCATCAGTACTAATGCCGGCTAATATTTCTTTAACTTCCTGTAGTTGTGATTCCGCTAATTGAACTTCCTTTTTACAGTGGGGGCAAAGTTTTCGCACTAAACGCTGACCAATAGCGCACTCAATCGAGTTGGCTAAAGTTTGGGCGTCAATGCCTAGTCCCATAAAACGGGGGATAGCACCAGCAGCTGAATTAGTATGAATAGTTGATAAGACAAGGTGTCCAGTTAAAGCCGCTTCAATGGCAGTTTTAGCAGTTTCTTCATCGCGGATTTCACCAACCATGACAATATTAGGATTTTGGCGCAATAAGGAACGCATGGCGGCGGCAAAAGTATAGCCTTGTTCGGTGTCAATTTGGGTTTGCATAATACCTTCCAAATGATACTCGATTGGATCTTCAATAGTTATAATTTTAACGTCAGGATGATTGAGTTGATTTAATAAAGCATATAGCGTGGTGGTTTTGCCACTACCAGTCGGACCAGTAGTAATAATAATGCCTTTTGTTTTAGTAATGGAATTCATTAGGGGTTTAACGGTATAATCACGCATACCTAAATCTTCCACCTTAAGACTAGCGGCTTGAGATGATAATAATCGAATAACGACAGTTTCGCCATAACCACCAGAGATAATCGAGACACGAGAATCCATTTTTGCTGCTGGAGTGAAAATTCCAAAACGACCATCCCAGGTCGCTTTTTTAATATTGGTCGGGAACCCGGCTAGAATTTTAACGTTGGATAAAATCGGCAGATATTGTTCTTTACCTAAATCCATCACATCATGCAGAATGCCATCAATTCTAAATCTCACTTTAACGCCGGCAGCGGTAGGCTCGATATGAATATCGCCGGCCTCAACTTTGAGAGCCACTGAAATAATCATGGCCGCTAGTTCTTTGGCAGGTAAATCTTTGAGGGCGGCGCTGATTTGGCTTAAGTCCCTGGTTAATTTTTCGGCTTCATCTAAATTGGTTTTGGTGATTTTAATTCCGCGGCCAATGGTTTGAGAAATTACGACATCATACAAATCTTCAATATAATCCAAATCGCCTATTACTTTAAAGACCTCAGTCAAGTCGGTGATGCCTTGAATGATTTTATAAACTCCATCTTGCAACATGGTTACCATGCCATTTTCGATGGCCTGTTTCATAATTTCAAAATCGCCTGATCCTTCCATGGTTAACTTCTTAATATCGTCAGTCATGGTAAAAATTTCATAAATGCCGATACGACCCTTATAGCCAATGCCCTTACAATAATCACAGCCTGGTCCCGCTTCATAAATTTCTGGTAGGGAAGTGGGTAAAGTTAAACCGGACTTCGGTGAAATGGTAGCGATAATTTTGTTAACGATTTCTGTTTCTTCGTCAGTCGGGGTATGTAATTTTTTACATTGCGGACAAATTTTACGCACCAATCGTTGGCCGATAACCGCGTTGATTGATGGCGTCATGAAAAAAGGCTTAATGCCCATATCAGATAAACGAGGGATAACTCCAGCCGCATCGTTAGTATGGACTGTAGAGAGGACGAGGTGGCCAGTTAAGGCAGCCTGAATAGCGATGTCGGCAGTTTCATTGTCGCGGATTTCACCTACCATCACAATATCCGGATCTTGGCGCAAAATTGAACGCAAACCCTTGGCAAAAGTATAATCTTTTTTTGGATCAACCTGTGATTGGTTAATGCCCTTGAGGTGATATTCGATTGGATCTTCTAGAGTAATAATTTTAACGTCGGACTGATTTAATTTATTCAAAATCGCATAAAGGGTGGTAGTTTTACCACTACCAGTTGGGCCAGCCGTTAAAATTAAACCATTTGGCTTGCTGATTTCACCTTGTAAAGTTTTGAAAGCAGTTGGCAAGATTCCTAAATCTTCAAAATTCAAAGCAACTGATTGGGAATGTAATAAACGCATAACTACTGACTCGCCATAAGTCGTCGGCAAAAATGAGGTTCTGACTTCAATTTTTTCTTTATCTAAGAAAATAGTAAACCGGCCGTCTTGGGGTTTATCAGTAATGTTAATTTTAACCTTAGCTAAAATTTTTAGACGAGAAATTATTTTTTTCCATTTGTCTTTATCAATTAAAGCGGAATCATGTAAAACACCGTCAACTCTAACTCTGACTGCAATCCCCTGCTCTTCTGCTTCAATATGAATATCAGAAGCATCGGATTTAAAACCAGTCGCTAGAATAATAGCAACCACGTCAGTAATGTTTACTTTATTTATTTTCTCATTCAAATCACGAAAAGTTTTGATTTCGTTTTCAAATTTTTTGATGTCCGCTTCTTTAATTTCTACGCCGCCAACGGCATGAGAAATTTTCGGCAAGGTCTCATATAGTTTCCAGGCACGTTCCAAACTGTGTTCAGAAATTAGATAAGTGATGACATGGGCATGATAGCGCTCTTCAATGTCTTTGATAACCGGATCAAGGTTGTCGGTTAAGGAAACAATTCCTAAACGAATTTCGGTACCATTATTAAAAAAACAAATTGCCTTCAATTCATGTGCCTTGTTTTCAGGAATTACCGTTAAGGCATCGGTAGAAATCGGAAAACCGACCAAATTAATATATTGCATACCCAAAGCATCGGCGTTGCGAGCAACCTCGTCTTCTTTTTCTTTGAGTTTTATATCAATAAGTTTTTGTGTCAGTTTACCGCCGGCCGATTTATCGTCAGTATCATTAGTAAACAAATCTTCGAGCGATGGTCCTAAATTTTGAGTCATAATATTCTATTAATTGAATATATTATAACAAATTTAGAAGTAGTTAGCTATTTCTAGTGACAAGTTAGTCAAAATCGAAAATGATGTCCCCTACCCTGTGGATAACATCTTTGGCAGGGTTTATATTTTATGTTATAATAAATTCATTATATTGATAGTCATAAATAGATTACTATTAAATGATATCAATATATTGATAGTAAATGAAAACAGGAATAAATCAAAATTTTGGCGCAAATATTAAAATATTGCGCCAAAAACAGGGAATTTCCCAAGAACAATTGGCTCGTTTGGCCGATTTAAAGCTCTCCAATTTAGCAAAGTTGGAGGGCGGTTTTAATTCTAATCCAACCCTGAATTCTTTGATTTCCTTAGCAAAAACACTAAGTAATGGTAGTTTAGATGCTTTAGTTAGTGGACAGGTTAGTGCCGATAAACAGGTCGATTTCGGCAATTTAGGTAAGGGGATTAAGGTTTTACGACAAAAACAGGGGATTTCCCAAGAGCAATTAGCTCGAACGGCTGATCTAAAACTCTCTAATTTAGCCAAATTAGAGGGTGGTTTTAACGCGAATCCAACTTTGTCGACCTTAGAAGTTCTAGCCAAGACTTTGACTAATAATAGTCTGGATAAGTTGTTTGTTGATTAATACCGCGCGTCATTCCGGGCTTGACCCGGAATCCAGATTGAGAAGCAGGGACTCAGATTCCGGGTCAAGCCAGGAATGACACTAAGAAACATTTAATTAAAAATTGCTAGCAAATTAAGATGAATAGAATCAAGCTACAATTAAATCGCCTCATCACCAAACCAAACTTCTCATTGGTCGGGCTTTTAGTTGTCTTGATTTTCGCTTCAATTATCTTGACGGCTCCAATTACGGCGCAAGCAAAAACTAATAATCAATTGGCTAGTGTGACTTCTGTTATAACTAATGGCGTCAATCAAATCGGGAATTGGTTCAGTGGCTTAGCCCAACAAGTACAAACCTATCTAACACCAAAAGCAACCCCTATTTATATTCCATATGAGGTGACTAAATATCTACCAGCAACTTCCACTCCACTAGCAGCGACTAATAATAAAGTAACGACTGCTAAAAAATCAATCGCAACTTCCAAACCAAAGACTATTGTCACCGCCGCTAATGTCACCCAACCTTCAACCTTCATCACCAATAATTATTTCAGCACTAACAATGTTGGCTTAAATAGTTATGGCGACAATATACTTGGTGGTACTTTAAGCTTCGCTAGTGGAACGATTATCGATTTCTCCAATACTCATGTCTTCAATTGGCCTCATACTTATGGCGGTGGAGGATCTATTACTAATGTCACTAACAATTACACTTCAGCCGAAACTGATCCGTGGTTTATGTTAGCTTCATCATCACTCGCATATCTTAAAGTAGAGTCTGATCCATTATGGTCACTGGCTTCTACTAGTTTAACTGTAGCTAACTTTGCCACCACAAGTATCTCACAATGGACAAATGATGCCGGATATATAACTAGCGTCAGCGCGGAGACTGATCCGTTCTTCATGTCTGCATCTTCATCATTAAATTATTTGAAAGTTGAAACTGATCCTTATTGGACCGCTGTTTCTACAACCGTACCATATTTAGCTAGTCAGAATACCTTCACAGCGACTAACACGATTGCTAATTTGATTGTTGGTGGAAAAGTGGGGATTGGCACTGTTAATCCGGTAGCTAATCTTGTAGTCAATGGCAGCACACTATTTGGTGCGACTTCATTACCAATCAATATTACACCAAATGTGACAATGCAAATCGTAGCGACTGGTGATGCGACCTTGCAATATTTGCAGATTTTATCTGATTACACTCGATCTGCTGGACTCACCTATAGTTATGATAAATCCAGCAATAATTTCAGAATATTCTCTGATTATTATGGTGCCGGCACTGAACCAGGACTGGTTATTGGAACTTATAGTAATCAAACAAAACAATTTGTGTTAGCTAAATCTGGCAATGTTGGTATTGGTACAACGACTCCAAATGCGGTTTTAAATGTATTTGGAGCTACCTCGACATTATTGCGCGTCGCAACATCGACCAATCAAAATATATTAGTTGTTGATCAAAATGGTTATTTGGGTATTGGCACGGGATCACCAGCACGACCATTAGATGTTAATGGAACCTCTAGATTTAGAGATGCTATTTATGTTGGTAACAATGATGATTATGGCTTGTTGAGTTACACTACCGGATATTTCTCAATTCGTGGCCGTGTTAATACTAGTTTGTATTTGGGTTCAAATGATATCTTGGGTCAAGTGGTAATTAATAGTGGCAACTTGGCTGTTGGCACAACAACTCCAAATGCCAAGTTTAATATTTATGGCGCTACTTCGACTTTGATGCGTGTGTCGACTTCGACCAATCAAAATATATTTGTAATTGATGCTAACGGTAATGTCGGTATTAATGGTTTGCCAAGTATTAAATTAGAAGTTTTTGATTCGGGTGTCGGTGCCAAAGAAGTTGGACGTTTTGCTAATACTAATAGTAGCGGTTCCACTGATGCGGTTTATGTCGGCAACTTCTTGTATACCAATTCCAGCAGTAATCGCAATGCCGGTTACATGCTGTGGGGCAAGGAGCAATTGTGGGATAACGCCGATAACTCCACCATTGATGCTTATCTCTCATTAAATACGAGAACAGATAATTCGGTTACTGAAAAATTACGTGTGACTAGCCTTGGTTATGTTGGCATTGGCACCTCAACACCAAATGCTGTCTTAAATATCTTTGGTGCTACCTCGACTTTATTACGTGTGGCGACTTCGACTAATCAAAATGTTCTTGTTATTGATCCGAATGGTTATGTGGGAATTGGCACTTCAACAATTACTAATAATCTGACAGTGGCTGGAAGTGGTCGCTTCTCCAATAATTTGTTTGTGGGCACTGATTCAACTTGGGCTTCACCGGATTTATCCGTTGGCAACGTGATTGCTTTTAGAGATTCAGGAACCCAATCGATCTGGTTTGGTGACGGAGCTCAGGGAGCGAGAAGCGCTATCACGGCTTTAAATGCAGGCACCGATTTATTATTCTTGACCGCAGTCGGTAATAATTCCGCTACCGAAAGAATGCGAATTACGGGATCGGGCTATATTGGTATCGGCACAACCACCCCACAATCAATTTTGACAATTCAAACAACAACAGGTACTCCAGCCCTTAATATTAGTTCATCAAGTGGCGCGACGATGATGTATATGTCAGCCAATGGCAATCTGGGAATTGGCACCTCAAACCCAGCTTACAAACTCGATGTTATTGGTGACTTGCAATTGAGTGGAGCAATTTATGGGAATGGACGCATCTGGTGGGGTAATTGGATTAATGCTGGTCCCAGTGGCTATGGCTACTCGATTAATACAGCCAACCCTTCATTTACTGGATCGGTTCCAAAATTATTTATTGGTGGCTATAATACGCCGGATTCGTATTTAAGTTCTGGCAACTTCGGTATTGGGACCACCACACCACAATCAACTTTGACAGTCCAAGCAACCTCCGGTGTTGCTGCACTTAATATTGTATCCTCAACTGGAGCTTCAATGTTGTATTTAGCTAATAGTGGCAATCTTGGAATAGGGACTGTAATTCCTGGAATCACTGGCAGTGGCAGTGCCAGTATAGTAACGGCGGGCAATAAGGTTTTGGATATTGTTGGTGCGCCAGGACAGAGTGCTTTCTTGCGAGTACTTGGCGGACAAGGCGCGACACGAGGTGGATTAATTATTGGTAACGATGATTACGGCGGAGTTTATGCAGGAACAGGGAATGGCAATGGTCGATTGGATTATGGTCAGTTCACCTTCAACAATAACAACAATACTTTCACCATCAATCAGAATTATCCTTCCGGTTATCTTGGCTTAGGTGCGAATGCACGATCTAGCGATTTGGTAATTCTTGCTTCTAATGCCTTCGTTGGTATTGGCACTAGTTCACCGAATGCGAACTTGAATATCTTTAGTGGTACTAGCACCTTCAGTACTTTATTGCGAGTAGCAACGACTACCAACCAAAATATTTTTGTTATCAATAATAATGGCAATATTGGAATTGGCACCAGTACCCCAAGCGCAAAACTTGAAGTATATGGAACTGACAATATGATCAAAGTGACTTATGACTCCGGCAATTATTCTTCAATTAGAGTGTCTTCAAATGGAAGCATGTTCTTTGGTGTCGGCGGAAATGATATGTTCCAAATTGGAGCTGGCTATGTGCAAGGGAACACTGGAGCCTCAGGAATTCCGAGATTGAATTTAAGCACAACTGGTTCGACAACCCCGATTTATGTTAATAACACTGATACCGACACCGGTATGGGTATGGCGGGTAATAATATTGTATCTTTGATTGCTGGCGGACTAAATGTGCTTAATGCAAATTCATCCGGCTATGTTGGTATCGGCACATTAAATCCAACTGCGGCCCTCACAGTAAATGGCAAAGCATTATTTGGTGGTGAAACTGATACAACTTATGCTGTTGGAATTAAAGGCAGCTTGAATGTTAATGGTGGTGGGATTGGAAGTGGTTACAGTAATTTCCATATGGACACCTTTACTTATGGCGGAAGTTTTGTGGTTGATGGCGGATCGAGCGGAAATACATTATATATGTCGCCTGGTAGCGGTCTCACTTCATTCCAATACACAGGAATTAATTCTTCAATTCAAGTTGCTGATAGTGCAAATAATGCCAAAGTAAAGTTTAGCTCAAATGGTGACAGCTATATTATGGGAGGTAATCTCGCAATTGGAACATCAACACCAGTCGCGATTACTGGAACGGGTGGAGCTTTATTACAACTCAATAATGCCAGTGGCGTCGGCACAATAAAAATTGGTGAAGCCGGCAGTAATCCGGATCTGACAGTTTCTAATTCTGGTTATCTTTCTGCACCTGCCAATCATGCCTTTATTATCACTCGTGGCGCTTATCCAAGAGAATTACGAATTGGCATTGGCGATGATACAGGAAATAGCGTTTTGTCTTTCTATACTGGCACTAACCCAAGCGAACGCATGAGAATTATTAATAACGGCAATGTCGGTATAAACACCTCAACTCCAGCCGCACTAATTAATACCTCATTAACTGATAATGCAGCTACACAGTTACTCATGAATAGATTGGGTAGCACACTCGCGGCAACTGCGTTTGATTTCAACAGTGGTTATTCTCGTTTAGGAGTTATGAATGATTTCAGGTTAATGACAGGAATTGATACTTTGGGCAATTTTGCTTCCTCTACGGTTCGACTCACAGTACTTGCTTCAAATGGCAATATTGGAATTGGTACTACTAACCCGTCTAGTCAATTGTCTCTTAATAGTCAAATTACCGCCTCAGTTGGTAATTATTCTACTTTGGCTTCAACTCAAAATATTTTAAATAGCTATTATACTGGCAGTGGTGATTTATACACTAGATATTTTGATATTGCTGCTCTGGGTAATCCAGACGGAACAAATGGGGGAAGTGTCATTCGCTTCTTGACTAATCCGGTTACTGTCTCAGCGCAAGCAGTTGAACGAATGAGGATTGCGCCTAATGGTAATATCGGTATTGGTACCAGCAACCCTGCTTATCCATTGCAAGTTGTTGGCGGTATCGAAGTTGGAGCAAACAATGTTGAAAATCATGCCAATCCATCACAACTTATTTTTGGTAATTATCAGACAAGTGGTTCGACTTGGCCACAGTTTATCTTCAATGGTCCGAGTGCTTGGATGGGACTGGGTCAACTAACGACAAGTGGAAATAATTTGAGGCTAGGTGCCACACAAGTACCTGGAGCTGCTTGGAGTTCGTTTGGCACCTATGCGTTCAATTTGGCAATCGATGGTGGATTAAGTGTCGGAACCTCTACGACGTCTTCCGCACTTTCAGTACAGGCTGCGTCGGGAGTTTCTGCATTTAATGTCATCTCCTCTACTGGAGCTTCGATGTTTACAATTAATAGTAATGGAAATTTGATAGCTAGTGGAAACATAAATGTGGCTGATGGAACCGTTGCTGCGCCAGGAATTTCTTTTGGTGGCGCATCGGGAGGCAGCAATAGTGGATTCTTTATGTATCCATCAACCAGAACAGGTATTATGCCGGTTGTTAATGGTGTGTATGCTGGACCTGGTTTTGCAGGAAATGGACTTAGATTTAACTCTGGAGGAGTAGCAACATGGTCAAGTAGCGGTAATCCTTTTGCCGCAGTTGATGATATTGGAATTGCGCGAGATTCAGCTGGTGTTTTAAAAGTTACTAATGCGTCAACTGGGTTTGGTACCTTAATTGCAGGGGTGATTGGTATTGGCACCACAACTCCGGCATATCCTTTACATGTCAGCACAATCAATAGTACTGATGCCAATGTTTTGACTCCAATATTAAATTTAACATCATATAATTCTGTTCAATCTCGAACTGAAGATTTCCAAATCCAGGTTGGCTCTGGACCAACTCGAGCAGCAAAATTTGTGCAATATGATAATGGAATTGCTTATTCAAATATCTTGTTTAATATTAATCGTTTATCGTTTACTGCCGGTGCATTTGCTGGTCTGTCGTATATTGATTTTAATGCAAATGGTTCGGAAAAGATGAGAATAGATACTAACGGTAATGTCGGTATTGGCACGGCGAGTCCATTAAGTCCTTTGCATGTTTATGGGATTAAGCATGATATTCCAAGTGCTCCCGCATCTGGTAATTCAATATTTAGGATAGAAAGTAACTCAACGGCGGTATTGGATTTTGGATCACAGAGTTCATATCCATATGGAATGTGGTTGCAGTCTTGGGATAGGGGAACAGTTGATTATAAATATCCAATATTGCTGAATCCGGTTGGAGGTAATGTAGGAATTGGTACCACCACTCCAATTGCGACACTAACAGTCCAAGGAACTTCCTCAAATCCATTATTACATATTACAACCTCATCAACTGCTTCGGCTTTGTATGTGGCTAATAATGGGAATGTCGGAATTGGAACAATGTCGCCTAGTGATACTTTACAAATTTCTGGTGTCAGCGCTGGTTTGACTATTGCGGGAACGGACAGTTCCAATGATTATATTACTATAAACGCTCCGTATTCTGCAGGAATTGTTGTTAATAGAGGTAACACGACTAGTTATGGTTATACCAAATATCAGACAGCTTCTGTGGCTGGATGGGCAACAGGTTACGCCTATAATGGCGCAACACCTGATAGTGGTTTTGCGATATCGACAGCCGGAACTTTGGCAACAGCAAAATTGTATGTTGATACTTCTGGCAACGTCGGTATTGGTACAACGTCTCCGGCGTATAAATTGGATGTAGCAGGACAGGTTAATATCGTATCATCGGTTTATGCGCCATTAAATATCACAAGAAATACAGCCAATGGTTCTGGTTCTGTTTGGGGAGCGCAAAAGTTTATTTTGAATCAAGCCGACAATTCTCAAAGTGGTCCAGGGACTTATTACATGGCCAACAACTCTGCTGGTGCAACGACTTTCATTGGTATGTTTGGTGGTTATATGTCAACCGTCACTGCTGGATCAGAAATTGGTCAACTTGTATTTGGTGCTGCTTATCATGGCGTGGATCCGGGAGCTAATAAACATCTGACAATTACCGCGACTGGTGCAAGTACTGGTGATGTCTCAATTCCAAACGGCAATCTATTTGTTCCGACAGGCAATTTGAGTGTTGGCACTACGACGCAATTGGCGAGAATTTCTGTTCAAGCGGCTCCTGGAGTTTCGGCTATTAATATTGCTTCCTCAACCGGCGCTTCAATGTTTACAGTAATGCCTAATGGCTATGTTGGTATTGGTACAACAAATCCATTATATAATTTTGTCTTAGCCTCCTCGAGCTCGATACCTTCCACTATTGTGACCCAAGGTAATGGATCAAATTGGATTTTTGCAAATAGTGCTGGTGCGCCTTCAGGACAAATTTATATTACTGGAACAAATAGTTATTTTGATTATCTTGGGGCAATGAATTTTAGAGCAGGCTATAATGGCACAACAAAAGTTAGTTGGGATAGTGCTGGAAATGTGACTCAAGCAGGAAATCTAACTGTTCAAGGGGTGGGCAACACATCGTTTGCGGGCAATGTTATTATCGGTACCACGAGCTTAAGTCAATTGTTTGAAGTCTATGGCGATGCTACAAGATTCCAAGTTGCCGCGACTAGGGGAGTATATGTCAATAATGAGCTTAATGGAGGAACCGTTGCCGCAGCTAGTGATCTATATATTGGCTATCGCAATAGCAATAATTTCATCGATATCAAGCGAGGTAGTTTGAGGGTTGATACTAATGGTAATGTTGGAATAAACTCAACTACTCCTTCAGCAATGTTGTCCGTTTTGGGTACTTCAACTTATCCATTATTAAACCTTGTCACATCTTCGTCTGCATCATCACTGTATGTTGCCAGCAACGGCTATGTGGGAATTGGTACCGCTACTCCAGGCAATAAATTACATATCGCAGCTGCCGATACTGAAGGAATTACAATTGTGTCACCTTCAGCCACTGCATATTACTATTCACGTTATACGGATGTTTATTCCAGCGACTACACCTTTAATACTCATAACGCCAAAAATATCGGGTTTAATCCGCAGGATGGCGGCAAGATCTTCTTTGGCAGCAATGTGGCCGCGGCGAAAATGTTGATTGAGACCAATACTGGCAATGTCGGAATCGGCACCTACACACCTGGCGCCATGTTGGCAATTGTTGGCACCTCAACTTATCCGTTATTGAACTTAACCACCTCATCCACTGGTCAGTCGCTATATGTAGCTAATAATGGGTTTGTCGGCATTGGTAATTCTAATCCGAATTTCATTTTTGATGTTGCTGAAACTAAGACTGGTGGTACTCCTGGGGCGAAACCAATGGCGCAGTTTGTTATGAATGTTAATAATTCTGTCGACTTTACAGGTTGGGCACCAGAAGCCTTCTTGGCTCGGGCCAATAATTCCGGAGCCGGTGGCGTATCAAATGTCATAACTGGATTTGAGGCAATAGTGGCGCAACAAGGATCTGGATTAATTAATAGTGCGCGAGGATTCAGTGCTCAGATTCAAAATAACTCTGCCACTGGAGTTATAACAAATGCCAAGACGGCCGAATTGAATATTCCATACTTTGGTTCGACTGGAAGTATTATTAATCAATACGGTTTGTACGTTCAAAATCAGGGCAATGCTCAAGTGACCAACTCTTATGGTATATATTTGACTAATCAAACAGGTGCAACCACAACTTACTCAATCTATTCCGTTGGTGGTAACAATTATTTGGGTGGCAATTTGGGAATTGGAACAACTACTCCAGCGGTCAAACTTTCTGTGGTTGGTGATTCATATTTTGGTGGCAATCTAGCTGTCACAGGTAAAGCGTCTTTTGGTGGCGCGACTTATGGAATATCGTTGAATAATAATGAGATAAATACTGGCTTCAACAATAATGCCAATGATGCGCTGTATCTCAATTATCGTGGTTACGCCGATGGTACTACTCAGTTCAGAGATTTGTGGGTTGGCGATGGTAAGAATCATAATTTGTTATTTGTTGATGGCAGTACTGGTAATATCGGTATTGGCACCACCACACCACAAGCAACTTTGACGGTGCAAGCAACTTCAAGTTCGGTTGCATTAAATGTTGCTTCATCTACTGGCACTTCGATGTTTATGGTCGCGACTAATGGCAATGTGGGAATTGCTACAGCAAATCCAACCTACAATTTGGATATTGCAGCTTCTGGTCCAGGTTATAACCAATTAGCTATTAGCAGTGGAGGCATGAAATCATATTTGACTGGTGGTGATGGTAGCGCTGGATGGTCAATTAATAGACGTCCTTCCGATGGTGTTTTCTTCGATACGAATAAGACCAACGCGGGTATTACTCTATCAACAGCTGATTCAAACTCATTTATTTCATTCTCAACTGCAAATACTAATAATGCTCTAGCAACAGAGAGAATGCGAATTGATAAAAATGGATATGTGGGTATTGGTACGACTGGAGCTGGATATTTGACTGATATCGTCGGTGGAGCTGATGGAACCGATACGACTTTATTGCAGATACGTTCAAATTATATTTCCAACAACACTGCCGCCTCGATTAGTTTCTTAAATAGTACTTCTGATAATGCTTCAAATGGTCGAGCGATTATTACTGCAGTAAGAACAAATGCTTTAGCGTCTGGTGATACTGATTTATTATTCAAGACAACTCCTGGAGGAGGAGCACCGACAGAACGTCTAAGAGTTAGCGCTTATGGAAATATCGGCATTGGCACCTCGACACCTTTGGCACTTTTACATTTAGGATCAGACTCGGGCGTAGCCACTAGCGGAATTCAATTTGGCAGTGATGTCAATTTGTATCGCTCGGGCGCTAACACACTTTATACTCCCGACACATTAATTACCGGCTCGACACTTCAGGGATCAAACATTGTTGCACAGTCAGCTATTAATTCTTCAATATTCAGAGCGGGAGCAGATAATGTGACGATGGCACTGCAAACAATTAGATCATTTAATGTCGCAGGAACAAACGTCAGTGTTTCACCAGCAACGACGACTAATAGCGCCGGAGTGGTTACTACCTTTGCAATATCTCCAATCTATAATCAAATAGGAACGGCAGGTGCGACTGACTTATTAATTAACCGCACGGAGGCTGGTTTGGGAAGTGGTCCGCAATATTTGATCGATGCTCAAGTTGGTGGAACAAGCAAGTTTGTGTTGACTAATAGCGGTTATGTCGGGATTGGGACAACAAGTCCGGTTACAAGTTTACAAATAACTGCTGATAAGGCAAACACTGGAAGCTTAAATTCGCCCCAAATGATCATAAATGGAACCTCAGTATCTACGAGACAACTACGACTTGGCATGAATACAACAGATAATTTTGGTTGGATTGAAAGCACAAACTATGGACTTAATTCTCAGAATTTAGTTTTACAACCATATAGTGGCAATGTCGGCATCGGCACCACAACGCCTAGTGAAAAATTACAAGTTTATGGTGGTGTCTTAAAGTTAGACGATGGTGTTGTTGATCGACATGGCGCGGTTATCAAAGACGGCTATGGCAATGTGACTTTTAGAGGAATCCATGGAAATTATTATTGGGGTGACAATCCGGCCAACACTACTTCATTCCAAGTTGGTGCTACTGGAGATAATATCGTTTTCACCACTGCACAATCCACAATAGCACCGAGAATAATGATGCACACCACTGGTTTCCAAGTTAATGGAGGTGATTATACAACTGCTGCTCCAACTGGATTGTTTGAGGTGACAAATGGTACGACAAAAATATTTGATATCCTATCGTCTGGTAATGTCGGTATCGGAACAACCTCGCCAATCTCAACTCTTTCAGTCAAAGGTACAGCTGGAACTAATCCGTTTACTATTACTTCTTCCACTGATGCTTCGATGCTTACAATTTTGCAAAATGGCAATGTGGGAATTGGAATGAGTAATCCCAGCAAGACGCTAGATATTAATGGGACTTTACAAACTAACAATACTGCCTATTTTGTTAATGTTGGCTATTTAGATTCTCAAAATCTGGGTCTCGCTGTTAATGGCTTTGGTATCTATTCTAATTCTGGTCGAGCTATTTCGTTTAATCCTGGCGGATTACAAAGTATGGTTATTAGGGAAATAACTGGCAACATCGGAATCGGCACCACCACTCCAGTTTCAAAGTTAGATGTGTTTGGTGATATTAATATTTCTGCTGGCAGCAACTATAAGTATAACGGCGTAAATATTATGTCAGCTAGTACGACGTTAACCAATTATTTCTTCGGTGGCGCTGGTAATACGACTATGACTGGTAGTAGAAATACGGGCCTTGGTTATCAGAATTTACTCAATAATACTTCTGGTTCTTATAATGTTGTCAGCGGGTATGTCAGTATGAGTCAAAATACTTCCGGTTCTAGCAATGTAGCCAATGGTTATGCAGTACTTTCAAATAACTCAGGGGGATCATATAACACCGCCGAAGGTTATCGCGCCTTAAGGTTTAGTGTTAATGGTCAAGGAATGACAGCGGTCGGTTACCAGGCCGGTGTTGCGTATTATGATTTTGTTGACACCAATTCTGTGAACGATAATTACGGAACCTTTATTGGTATGTATGCTTCCCGCGATAGTAATGTTGCCTCAACTACAGTTATAAATAAATCGACGGCAATTGGCTATAACGCCAAGGTTGGTGGTTCAAATATGATGGCTCTTGGTGGCATTGGAGTAGACGCGGTGTTGGTTGGTATTGGCACCTCCACCCCACAAGCAGTTTTGACGGTCCAAGGATCTTCAACTGTTCCCGCGTTATTGGTTGCTTCAACAACCGGAAGTTCGATGTTTACGGTGGCGGCGAATGGAAATGTCGGTATAGGTACGGCGAGTCCGGTAGCTAAATTTGAAGTTAATGGGACGATTTTAGGGCAAGGCTTAAAGGATACGGCAAATAATGCTCCAAATACTTTCAGTAATGCTGATTTTGCTACTTACTATGGAACCGCATCAAATTGGGGAGGCATCGGAGGTTATAATAGTGGAGCTACTTGGTTGCGAGGTGAAGGATTCTATTTCTGGTCACAGGCAACGAATAATGCGACTGTTCCGACGATGGTTATAAGTGCAGGAAATCCTGGCAACGTGGGAATTGGAACTTCGAGTCCGAGTTATGCATTGGTTGTAGGCAATAGTTCAACCCTTAATGTTGATACCGCAAATAATAGAGTAGGTATTGGTATGGTTGCTGGAGGTGGGGTTGCACTTGATGTCAACGGGTCCATCAGAGGAACAAATTTCATCAATTCAGGTTCTTGGTGGACGACCCAAAATGGCGGCAGCGGGACATTGGGAAATTTAAATGGCACCGATACATATGTAGGAGCAACTAAGGCGGGAGGTAATTTACTATTATATTCAAATAACTCTGTAGCGCTGGAAATATTAAGTAATGGCAATGTCGGTATCGGCACCACTACGCCATTAGCCAAATTGTCTGTCCAAGGCACTTCGACAACTCCGTTATTACATATCACAACCTCTTCTACTGCTTCGGCTTTGTATGTTGGTGCTAATGGCAATGTGGGAATTGGAACGGTGAACCCTATAACTTTATTTCAAGTAACTGGGAATGAAGCTCCTTCATATATGACTATGTCTATAAAGAGTACTGATGGACTTACGGATAATGCTAAGGGAGGAATTTCATTTTATGATAGCGGGAATACCAGGCTGGGATATTTAAGATTTGTTGGCAGTACTGTTACTTTGATGGGTGAAAATACAAATGGTGTTGTAAAGCTAGCTACGAATGGCGTTAATAGATTATTTGTCGATTCCAACGGCAATGTAGGAATTGGCACCACAACCCCGCAAGCAGTTTTGACGGTCCAAGGATCTTCAACTATTCCCGCGTTATTGGTTGCCTCAACAACCGGAAGTTCGATGTTTACGGTGGCAGCGAATGGAAATGTCGGTATAGGTACGGCGAGTCCAGCTCAGGCATTAGAAGTTAATGGGATGGTTATTGCCAACAAGATTGGACAAAATCCTGCATCGGTTGTGAGTGCAAACGTTAATTTCAGTCAGAATACTTACAACCAAATTATTATTGGTGGCAATCTAGGATTGACGGTCGCGGCCTCCGGAGCTTTGGCAGGTAACGTCGGAGTTGGTAGTACCACCCCCAATGCGAAACTTTCCATTACCGGTACCGCTGGAGCTACTGACCTCTTCGTAATCACGTCTTCCACTAACGATCGTTTATTGACCTTAAGTAGTGATGGCAATTTGACGATTAATGCGCTCAATGTTAATGGCGCAGTTTACTCCAATAATGGCGTACTAACCAACGTTAATCCATCATCAGAAAACTACAAGAATAGCATTACTGAAACTAATTTGAATACTGAAGCACTCTTAGGCTTAAAGGTTAAGGCTTACAACTGGAATAACAACGGACAAGCCGACTTTGGCTTAATTGCCGAAGACGTGAAATCAGCACTGCCAGAACTATACATGGAAAGCAACGGAACTAAAGGCTATCGATCTGATCATTTGCCATTCTACTTGCTGCAAATCGCGCAAAAGCAAAATCAAGAACTGAAAGTATTATCACAACAACTTTCCAACATTAATTCTTCCACGCCACTTTCAGTAACTGATAGCTCCAGTAACAACTTCTCGACTTTGTCGGTCCAATCATCAGCAGTTTTCTACGGCACGATTACAGTTAAGGGCGAGGCAGGATTTGAGTCCAAGGTTGTGTTTAAGAATGAAGTTGAATTCCAAGATCATTTGACCGTTGACTCTGATACTGGTGGTGTGGTCACATTGATGGCGGGTGCAACTAGCACTAAAGTCTCGTTCGATCGACCTTACAATACTGTGCCGCTGGTCGTTGCGAACTTGTTGAGCAGTGGAACTCCAGTCTTTGCCTCTTACTTAATTGCCGATCGTTCTACTTCGAGCTTCACTATCGTTTTGGCAAATCCGGTTGACTCAGCTTTGTCCTTCACTTGGATGGCCATGGCCTACAAAGAGCGGGCGGGACAAGTGGCGGGAGTTGCGGAAGCTGGAGTTGCGGGATGTCTGGATAGCAGTGCAACGAATTTCAATCTGCAGGCAACCTATTCCGATGGTAGTTGCACTTATGTAACCAGTACCGAATCAAATGTAATTCCGATTATTATTGATACTCCTGATTCAGCGGCACCATCGCCGGAGCAAGTAGAGACACCGCCGGTGGAACCAGTTCCGGTAACTGAATCGCCTCCAATTACAGAGGCTCCGGTAGAGCCATCACCCTAGAAGTAGTTCCCCCTCCTTTTATAAGGAGGGGGGGGAGGAAAGAAAGGGACTAACTCCCGCACGTCATTCCTACTCTCTCAGACGTCATTCCGGCCTTGAGCCGGAATCTAGACTCAGAATGCAGGGCTCAGATTCCGGGTCAAGCTCGGAATGACACAAATAGCGCCCGGAATGACACAGGGGGAGCCCAGTGACAGAAGGGCGCCCGGAATAACACTAAGAAACATTTAATTAACCAATTGCTAGCAAATTAAGATGAAAAGAATCAAGCTACAATTAAATCGCCCAAACATCAAACCAATGGCACAAATTGGTGGGCTTTTAGTTGTCTTGATTTTGTCCACCTTTGTTTGGATGACTCCAGTTCAGGCACAAGCACCAGCCACCAACTTCTCAAACGTAATTACCAATAGTGTTAATCAAATTGGCAGTTGGTTCAATGACTTATCGCAAGATATCCGAAATATCTTCGTGCCAAAATCAGCCACTGTCTATATCCCTTACCCGGTCTTCCAATACCAACCAGCAACTGGCACTCCAGGCAAGATGGTGGTTAACAGTAATGTCGTTAACAAGAAGACAACAACAGTAAAAGCGAAGACTGGCAGTAGCAACACAGCAAGTGTCACCCAACCTTCAACCTTCATCACCAATAATTATTTCAGCACTAACAATGTTGGTTTGAATGGTTATGGCGACAATATACTTGGTGGTACTTTAAGCTTCGCTAGTGGAACGATTATCGATTTCTCTAATACCCATGTCTTCAACTGGCCCCATACTTATGGTGGAGGTGGTTCGATTACTAATGTGACTAATAATTACACTTCAGCAGAAACTGATCCGTGGTTTATGTTAGCCTCATCATCATTATCATATTTGAAAGTTGAGTCTGATCCATTGTGGTCACTGGCTTCAACGACTTTGACAGTTGCTAACTTTGCTACTTCTAGTATTTCACAATGGGTGAATGATGCTGGATATTTGACTAGCATCGGTGCGGAGACAGATCCAGTCTTCATGTCTGCTTCTTCATCATTACCATATCTGAAAGTTGAGTCAGATCCGTATTTTATGGCAGCCTCTACTTCATTAGCTTATCTAAAAGTAGAAACTGATCCATATTGGTCGGCAGTCTCTACAACCGTGCCATACTTGGCTAGTCAGAACACCTTCACGGCGACTAACACGATTGCTAATTTGATTGTTAATGGCAAAATTGGCATCGGCACTGTTAATCCAGAACAAAATTTGCAGGTTGTTGGTAATATTTATGCAACAGGTGATTTGATGCTTTATCCTGGAGCCAAGATTGCTTTTGACAAATATGATACCAACCGTTCTTCTATCCGAACGAGTGGAGTCGCAACTGCTGATATGTTATTCCAAACCAACGGCGGGTCACGCATGTATATTTCTAATACCGGTTATGTCGGTATCGGTACCACCACACCAAACGCCAATCTAAATATTTTTGGCACAACAAACACCTTATTGCGTGTGGCAACTTCTTCTAATCAAAATATTTTCATTATTGATAGTAATGGCAATGTTGGCATTAATGAGTTATCGCCAACAGCTAAGTTGGATATCGCTAATGCCCTAAATAATGTACCAACTGCAACCAACCAGAGTTTGATGTTCTCACGTGATGATGGCGTACCATATTATGGCATGATGTTAGATTCATCTTCCAGATTGAAATTCACTGCTCGCGCTGGTAGCGATTGGATTACTGCCCTGTCAATGGATCAATTTACCAATATTGGAATAGGTACTACGACCTCAGCCGTATCTTCACGCTTGACGGTTCAGGCTCTACCAGGCGCTTCCGCGTTTAGTGTCGCCTCATCAACTGGTGCCTCACTATTGTATATCGCCGCAAATGGTAATGTGGGAATTGGGACTAATAATCCTGACGCTGATAAGACATTAACAGTTATTGGTCAGGGAAGATTCTCTAGTTCATTGACGGTTAATGCAAATTTCAGTAGCGGAGGCTATGTCGCGGCTGGCACCGATTTGTATGTGGCGAGAAATTCATATTTAACTGGATTAGTTGGTATCGGCACCTCAACTCCGGTCTACAATCTTGATGTTTTCGCCAACGCCAACACCCAGAAGGGAATTTCTGTTACTAATGCCAGCACTGGCACCAGCGCTCAGGCTCGTGTGGATTTGTATAACAATCTGGGTTCGGTTCAATCTGGAAATGGCGCCTCGCTCTTCTTGACTAGCAGTAATTATTCACCTTCTTCTTACGCCAATGCTTTGGGCTTCTGGAATTATCAGAATGGTCCGGTTATTATTGCTGCCAATAATACGGAAGCAATGCGCGTGACAGCCACTGGCAATGTCGGAATTGGCACGTCAAATCCAAGTGGCAAATTTGAAGTGTTTGATTCTAATGATGTTGGCATGAGTTCGAGCGCCTTTAAGGTTGACACCGTCAATCATGTTATTTATCTTGGTAGATTATCAACGACTGTTGGAAGTAGTGACGACATTATAATGCAAAATAGAGTCGGAACAAAAATCATGGAATTTAGAAACTCAAATGGAATTGTAAATATTGGTGAGCAGGGTAGCTCTGGCAACACTGCTCCAATCAATTTCTATCTCAGTGGCAACGTGAAGGCCACAATTTTACAAAATGGCAATTTCGGAATTGGAACTTCGTCCCCATCCGCAACTTTGCACGTTAATGGACAGTTGAATACTGAGGGCAATGTTAACTTATTGCCAACTGGAGCTGCTGGATCCAGTGTTGGAATTTATTTCAATCAATCACGTTCCTCACTTTCTTATGACGGAGTGTTAAACGGTACGAATTTAAATATTGGCACTAGATTATTTGATATCAATGCTAGCAGTATTTCTCGATTAAGAATTGACGCCACTGGAAATATCGGCATTGGCACCACAACTCCAAACGCCAAGTTAGTTGTTCAAGGAACTTCGACCACTCCATTATTAAGTATCAATACTTCATCAACTGGATCAGCGCTATTTGTTGATGCGAGTGGTAATGTTGGAGTCGGAACGGCTGTGCCTGCCTATCCATTAGACGTTAATGGAAATACTAGAATTTGGGGTGTATTGACTTTATTAAATGGCACTTCTTATGGCATCATTGCTGGAAACGCAAAATTAAATTTGTATGATAACGCTGGTAATGCGTCCTATCAAAATACTTATCCGGGCTGGGGTTTTGGTGTTGGAAATATTTCGCCAACCTATACTTTAGATGTAAAGGGCAATGGTGCGGTAGGCGGTATGTTTAATGTGGCATCATCAACTGGAGTTAGCGCCTTGATGGTTTCAAATTCTGGTTATGTGGGGATTGGTACTAGCACGCCAAGCTCACCTTTACATGTTTATGATATTAGAAGCGGTGGTGGATTGGTATCACTACGAACACAAGGAACGGTGACTGGACAAAATTGGTCTGGAGCAATCGCTGCCGGCGGTCAAAATGTCGCTTTCTTGATGGGTGAGTATAATGGCATGGCTTGGTTGGGTGCAAATAATCCTAATTTATCCTCTTGGTCTGATTTCTATATTAATCCTGATGGCACCAAGAAATTATACTTGGGTTCAAAGGGTGGTTACAGCGGAGGCGTCGCCATGACAGTTGATAATAGCACCGGCAATGTTGGTATTGGCACAACAACGCCAGCCGATAAACTGACGATTGACGGCGGATCGGCAAATTTGCGTTTTTCAGGAAGTGGTACCCATAACATTCAATCTACGGCCGGCTTAATAATCATAAATAACCTTAATCAGCTAACCTTTAATAATGGAAACTATATTAAACAAAACTATCCGGTTGATTTTGCAAATACATTTTTTGGTGGCACATCTTCGAATTTGCCAATTATGACTTGGAGTGATACTGGCCTTGTCGGTATTAATTCAACGACTCCAACTTCTAATTTGTCAGTCAAGGCCACGGCCGGAATTAATCCGTTAAATGTCACTTCATCAACCAACTCCTCGATGTTGATGGTGGCCAGCAACGGTAGAGTAGGCATTAACACTACCGCTCCAGTAGCAGGTTTCGATCTTACGGTTGGTAGCAATGATTATATTCGTATGTTTGATTCCTTTACCAACGGAACCAATAGCACAGGCAATGTGTTGGTAGTTAAGAGCTCGAATAATTCTGCCCCATTATTGACTTTGACGGGAACCGGAAATGCCGACCTTATGAATTTGTATTCAAGTTCGTCAGTTCGTGTGTTGACGGTTTCAAATAGTGGCTATATGGGAATTGGCACAACAACTTTGTCTTCGACCGTAAATATTCAAGCGGCCTCCGGCATGTCCGCACTCAATGTTGCATCTTCATCTGGCAGCACAATGTTGACCGTCGCAAGTAATGGCAATGTAGGAATTGGTGTTTCGAATCCTAATTATAAATTAGCGGTCAATGGATCTTTGGTGGCTGGTAATTCTTCCGATGGGCTATATGTAAATCCAGGTACTTACGGAGTAAATCTTACCGGCTTAGATATTTTGGGTAACGCCTTTAATGGCGTAGGAATCAGCACCAGAGTTGCTGACAATCCAGACTTCTATGTTGCTACAACTGGCAATGTCGGCATCGGCACAACAACACCTAACAGTACTTTGCATATCGTGGCTCAGGGTGGTGTTGTTCCATTCACAGTAGCCTCTTCTTCTGGCATGGCAATGGTTGCGATTAATAAAACTGGTACGATGATCATCGGTTCAACTTATGCTAACAGCGCTAATTACTATTCTTACGGCGATGGCTTCTTGTTGATGCAGTCTAATATCGGCTTTATCGGTACGACTGCTCATTATTTACAAAACGTTTCTAATAGTGATGTTGGAATAAAGATTTGGAATGGCTCGACTGACGTTATCCCAATGACCGCGCATTCAAGCGGTAATGTGGAATTCATGGCTGGCAATATCGGTATCGGAACTTCAAGTCCGCAAACAAAACTCGATGTTTGGGGAAATATGCAGGTTGGTACAGCCGCGACGCCATCTTTGTTCGTGGACTCGGCCACAGGTTATGTGGGTATTGGTACTAACGGCGGTTCGGCAACCTATAAACTTGATGTTAGCGGAAATTTGCGCACTCAAGGCTATTTATATAATTCGACCAAAACTTTGTCGCCAATATTTGCTGAAGGCTCTGGCGAAAGAAATGGTATGTGGCTTTCATTCCCTAATTCCACTACTGAATTAAGAGCCTCTGATGGAACTTCAACTGCCAGAATTAGATTAGATGGCGCAACTGGCAATGTCGGTATCGGAACAACAACACCAAATGCCAAGCTGAGTGTGGATGGGAATGCTTTCATTGGTGGTAGTTTGACTACGACGGGAAATCTAACTATTCCAGCCTGGGGTGGTGCGAATTCAGCTCCTTCGTTGGTTATAGGTAGTGATCCGACATATGGGTTATTGAGAGTTAATGGTAATGCTAGTGTCGCGGTTATTGCTGCCAGTACTATTGCTGCTCAATTTACTAATGTTGGAATTCAGGCAGCAGGATATGGCATTCAAAATTATACCAACCCACGATTAGGCGGATTGAATTTGACAAATGGATCAGTGGCTTGGGGACCTAGTACATCAATGGATGTGAATATCTCGCGCATTGCTACTAATACGATCGCTGTCGGCACTGCCGCTGATCAAAGTACCGGAGGAACGTTGATTGTAGGAAGTATTGGCATCGGAACATCGACACCATCGCAATTATTAACGGTAGGTAATAATAATCAATTTACAGTTACAGCAGGAGGTACAGTTAATATTGCCAATGGCACTAGCTACAATATTGGTGGGTATACTATTTACGGTAATGTTGGTGGCGCGGCTTATGTGCCAACAGTATATAGTTATGGAAATTTCCAAACAACCAATACTGGTTATTATGGTTTTTCAGCTGACGCGACAGCTTATCATTCTGCAGATGCAGGAATTTCTCGTGGAGGATCTGGTAAGTTGTATATCGGAAATGGCACTGTAGGAGATTATACTGGCGCAATGATTGCGGGAAGTATTGGTATCGGAACATCGACACCTCAGGCAACTTTGACGGTCCAATCGAGTTCGAGTGCAATGGTTATAAGTGTAGTTTCTTCATCTGGCACTTCATTATTTACGGTTTTGCAGAATGGTAATGTGGGAATTGGAACGGCGAGTCCCGAAACTAATCTCGAAGTTAGCGGTAATGCCAGCGTCTTCAATCTTCGTGGCACTGCGACTGGTGGGCCATATATGACATTCTATAACAATACAGCCGTGAGAGGATTTGTGGGTGTTCCATATCAAATATTTGGTAGCTCTGGAGTATCTGATGGACTTGGAATACGAGCGAATAATATTCAATTTGGTCATGGATTAGGATTAATAGATATGACAATTAATTCTAGTGGTTATATTGGTATCGGCACCACCACTCCAGATGCCAACTTGGGCATCTTTGGTGCAACCAGCACTTTGTTGCGTGTCGCAACCTCAACTAACCAAAATATTTTTGTGATTAACGGTAGTGGCAATGTAAATATGTCTGGCGCACTGTCAATAGGCACAACCTCGGTCGCTTCAATGTTAAACATTCAGTCTGCGGTCGGTGTTTCTCCATTTAGTATCACGTCTTCAACTGGTTCGTCGACGCTGTATGTCGCACCTAATGGATTTGTCGGAATCGGGTCAACCAACCCCTTAAGTCGTTTGACTGTTGGTCCGACGCCTGGATTGAGCACCAAACTTTTGACAGTTTCTGATATGGCTACACCATACTCCAAGGCCTTGGCCAATGGTATTGCTTTGTCATTATCTGGTGGCGGTGGCATCTATATGAATTCTGGCGGTTCTGGTGGTGTTGATGGTAAATATGAAGTTTATGCCGGAGCCTTAGGCATTGGTACGATGTCTACTCATCCAATACAATTTTTCACTAGCGATGCCGTAAGAATGTTTATTAGCACTGCTGGTTTGGTTGGTGTTGGCACTCAATCGCCAATTTACAAATTAGACGTAAAGGGAACCGCAGCCGCTGATGGTGTTCGCTCTGATATCGGTTTTGATATTTATCCAGTACCAGATCCAGCAACTTTGACTGGCGCGGTTGGTGCTGGTGGAACGGTTGATGATGGCGCGCATTGGTATGGTGTCACCTATATTACTGCTCTCGGTGAGACTCATGTTAAATATACAACTGCTCAAATTACGACTGGCGCAGGCAACAATACTGTCACTTTAACCCTGCCAGTTTCTACTGACCCTCGTGTTACCGGCAGAAAGATTTATCGTACCAAGGTGAGTGGCAATCAATACGAAGAATACTATTTGGCAACTGTCGCTAGTACGACTCAAACAACATATGTCGATACAAACAGTGATGCTTCACTTGCTGGTTTACCTGGCGTTGTATATTTCAAACCTAACACGACTTCAAAACAACTTACTGTTAGTGGTAGCACAGTAATGATGGCTGATGATCGAGCAACGTACTTTGGTGTTGGTGCTGGAGCTAACGTGACTACTGGAGGTCGCAATACTTTCTTTGGTAGAACGGCTGGTTATATGGTGGCCTCAGGAACTGATAATCAATTCTTTGGTTACAGTGCTGGCTATAATACGAACTCTGGATCCGCCAATGTATCCTTGGGTTATCAGGCGCTATATTCTAACACCACTGGTGGCAGTAATATCGCCATTGGTCAGAATGCAAGCTTATATAATGTGACCGGATCTTCTAATGTGGCTATTGGTGCCCAGGCATTGTTCGGAGTTAGTGGTTATAGTACTTGGAATAATATAGCCATCGGAACGGGATCCGCCGCTTCTCATGCTGCTGGCGATCAAAATGTGTTCTTAGGTACAAATGCTGGCAGATATTTGAATGATGGTGTTACGGTCTTGGCCTCAACTTCAAACTCAATCTATTTGGGTTATAACGCGAAGGGATTAAGTAATAGCGATAACAATAGTATCGTTATCGGCTATAACGCCAATGGTATTGGAGCAAATTCGGTGGTGTTGGGTAATGATAGTATTACCACAACAACATTAAAGGGTTTTGTTGGAATTGGTACTGTGAGTCCGTTAAATAAATTAGATGTTTGGGGTGGCGCTGTGGCTATTCAACCAGCAGGCTATGATTCTCCAGTTTGGAAATTAAATCGTTTTGATGGCGCCGCGATGTTTGAGTGGGATATGTCTGGTGGTACTAACGGTGATTTACAATTGTTCCGTGGCGATCCTTGGGGGTTGCAGACCGCCATGTATGTCAACCGCACTTCTGGCAACATTGGTTTTGGCTCAAGCTCGCCGTCAGCAGTATTAACCGTCAAGGGATATTTCCGTAATAATAGTGATTTATTAGACGTAGCTTCTTCGTCTGGAGTAAGTGCTTTAAGAATTACATCTGCTGGCAACGTCGGCATTGGCACTACCACCCCTCTTGCCAAATTACATGTATCTGGTGGAAATGGGACGGCTATTTTGATGGATAATAATAAATATCTTTCGGGTTTGTCTACGACTGGAGCAGTAATGGGTGTGTTGGGCATTGGACCAAATAATGCAGTGCGAATTGGTGGTTTCGACCCAGGTAACGGAAGTGCCAGTGCCGCCACCAACTTTAATGCCTCTTCAATTAATGTGATGACTTTAACCTCTGCTGGTGTCGTGATCCAACCAAGTGGAGTTCAAACCGGCGCCACGAATCCATTTGAAATTTATCCAACTTCCGGCTCATTTATCGTTAATTCCACCGGTTATGTTGGCATTGGTACAACAACTCCAGCACTTAAACTTCATATTTATGGTTCTGCTGACGCTGCTATTGCCGTCCAAGATTCTCGTGCAGGTGGTAAGTTTGCGACCTTGGGAGCAGGAACAGCTGGAACAGGTTTTCAATTTGATAAGTCGGGATATTTCACAATATATGGGGCGAATACTCTTACAGATAGTGGGGCAAGTGCCACCAATTACCTCAAAGTTTATGGTTCGACCGGAAATATTTTGATCGGAAATAATTCTTACAACACTGCCGACTCAAATTTTAAAATGAATATTACTGATGCCGGTAGCAATGGATATTTGGCAATCTCTAGTAGTACAGCGGGAAATATTTTAGTAGTTAATTCGCTGGGCAATGTGGGCATCGGAACCAGCAGTCCGTCAGAATTATTAAACGCTTACTCTGGGACAGGGTCTGCAAAAATATTATTACAAGCGCCCAATGGATCAGCGCTCGTAAGACTACAAGGCGTTTTGAGTTCTGATTGGCAATTCGGAACCGAAGTGGCTACCGGTGATTTCTTAATTCGCGATCAAGCAGGTTTGGCAAATCCGTTCTATATTCAAAAAGGTGCACCGGCCAATAGTTTCTATATAAAAAATAATGGCAATGTTGGTATCGGTATCGCCAACCCGGCACAATTATTAGATGTGGAAGGTAGAATCAGGGCTAATGCCATTGAAATGGGTTCTAATAATAGTTATCTGGGCTATTTGGACCAGGGCGGATTGGTGTTTAACACATCGATTGCCAGCAGTATTTACAATGCGTACACTGGCGCAAATCTATTCTTGGCTAGCAATAATGGTAATGTGATCTTAGGAATGCGGGATGATGGCTTGGCTTCATATAATGGCAAAGTTGCGATTGGCACGAGTAGCCCGTGGGCCAAATTATCCGTTCAAAATACTTTCGGATCTAACTTGCCGTTACTTGATATTGCTACCACCACTTCCGCCTCTAATTCAACTTCCTCAATCTTCTATGTTGGTGCTAATGGTAATGTCGGTATTGGTACGTCTAGTCCAGGGTATACATTTGAAGTAGCTGGCTCAATGTATGTAAACGACTCAGGAGGTTTTGGAATTGGTAGTGCATCTTTTGCTGGAAAAAATAGATTATTTACAAATGGTGGCGAGTTACGTTATCTAACGACCGGAAATGGGTACGGAAATATTCAAGTCGGAGGAGCGATATTTAATGGGAATGTCGGCATTGGCACCACCACTCAACAAGCCACCTTAACAGTGCAGGGCAGCACTAGCGCTATGGCTCTTAATGTCGCTTCTTCTACTGGCTTATCAATGTTATCGGTTGCGACTAATGGCTATATCGGAATGGGGACAATCAACCCACTTGGTGCGATTGATGTTTACTCGGCTAGTAGTAGTTATTACTTTGGTCGTGGAGCTACTGATGGTCAAACACCAGAGTTAAGAATCTATGGCGATCCACTGACTTATTCGACCTTGAGGTATGGGTCAATGTATATTGATCCGTATGGAAAATTAGCTTTTGGTGGAACTGCTTACGGCACCTTATTTAAAACAAGATTAGAAACTGATGCTGGATTAGCACTGCCAAGTAGTGGACGATATATCTTGAATCACTCTGAATATCAAACGCATGGCTTTGCTTCAGGGTATTCGATGTATCTACAGTTAGGGAGTTTTGATGGCGTAACTTATGGTCAGTCCTCCGAGTTGATTATCGGTAAGACTAATACCTATAATCATCAGACTCCTTACACCACTAATCCAACACTATATATTTTCTCCTCTTCAACTAGTGTTGATCAATATTTAAAATTTGAACATACGACTGATCGGGGTTCGATCACTTCAGGTAAGAATTGGATTGATTTTGGTAGTTCAATGTTAACGACTAATGGCGCAATCGGTATCGGCACAACCACTCCTTCCGCTAGATTACAAATTGCCGGTATTGCCGGTGCCACTGACCTCCTTGCGATTACATCCTCAACGAATTCACGAATGCTGACCTTAAGCAGTGATGGCAACCTAACAATTAATGCACTCAATGTTAATGGAGCAGTTTACTCTAATAATGGCGTGCTAACCAACGTTAATCCATCATCAGAAAATTACAAGAATAGTATTGCTGAAACTAACTTGAATACTGAGGCACTCTTAGGCTTAAAGGTTAAATCTTACAACTGGAATAACAATGGACAAGCCGACTTTGGCTTAATTGCCGAAGATGTGAAATCGGCACTGCCAGAACTATACATGGAAAGCAATGGTACCAAGGGTTATCGATCAGATCATTTGCCATTCTATCTATTACAAATCGCCCAAAAGCAAAATCAAGAACTGAAAGTATTATCACAACAAATTTCCAGCTTCAATTCATCGACACCACTGGCTGTAACTGATAGCTCCAACAACAACTTCTCGACTTTGTCAGTACAATCATCAGCAGTCTTCTACGGAACGATTACGGTTAAGGGTGTTGCAGGATTTGAGTCCAAAGTTGTGTTTAAGAATGAGGTTGAATTCCAAGATCACATTACAGTTGATAGTGACACTGCTGGAGGAACGATAATTACTGTTGGTGCCACGAGTACTATTGTCAGTTTCAATCGTCCATACAATTCTATTCCGCGCATCAGTGTCAACTTGTTGAGTAGCGGTACTCCAGCCTTTGTTCCGTATTTGATTGCTGATAAGACGACTTCCAGTTTCAGTATTATTTTGAACGGCCCAGCACCAACCGATCTCTATTTCGACTGGATGGCGCTGGCAGTCAGAGGACAGGTGGCTGGTGTTTCAGAAACTAGAATTCCTGGTTGCATGGATAGTAATGCGACAAATTATAATGCGCAGGCGACTCAATCAGATAATAGTTGTACTTATGCGACAAGCACTGAAACAATAGTCATCCCGATTATTACTGAAACTGTGGTAGAAACACCTCCACCAACTGAGCCAGTTGTTGATACTCTGGTTGTTCCTGAAACGCCTCCAGCAGAAGTTACGCCAGTGGTAGAACCAGTGATTCCCGTTGTAGAGCCTTGAGTGAAATCCCCCTCCTTTTATAAGGAGGGGGAGGAAGGGGAGGGACTAACTTTCGCACGTCATTCCTACTCTCTCAGACGTCATTCCGGGCTTGACCCGGAATCTAGACTCAGAATGCAGGGCTCAGATTCCGGGTCAAGCCCGGAATGACACAAATAGCGCCCGGAATGACACAGGGGCGCCCAGTGACAGAGGCGCCGGAATGACACTAAGAAACATTTAATTAACCAATTGTTAGCAAATTAAGATGAAAAGAATCAAGCTACAATTAAATTGCCCTAACACCAAACCAATGGCACAAATTGGTGGGCTTTTAGTTGTCTTGATTTTATCCACCTTCGTTTGGATGACTCCAGTTCAGGCACAAGCACCAGCCACCAACTTCTCAAATGTAATTACCAATAGCGTCAATCAAATTGGCAGTTGGTTTAATGATCTATCGCAAGACATCAAAAATATCTTTGCGCCAAAACCAGCCACCGTCTATATTCCTTACCCAGTCTTCCAATACCAACCAGCCACCGGCACTCCAGGCAAGATTGTGGTTAACAGTAATATCGTTAACAAGAAGACAACAACCGTAAAGGCGCAGACTAGTGGCAGCAACACAGCCAGTGTCACCCAACCATCAAATTTCATCACCAATAATTATTTCAGCACTAACAATGTTGGCTTGAATAGTTATGGCGATAATATCTTAGGTGGAACCTTAAGCTTCGCTAGTGGCACAATTATTGATTTCTCTAATACTCACGTCTTCAACTGGCCTCATACTTATGGTGGAGGAGGATCTATTACTAATGTCACTAACAATTACACTTCAGCCGAAACTGATCCGTGGTTTATGTTAGCTTCATCATCACTATCATATTTGAAAGTAGAGGCAGATCCATTGTGGTCTCTGGCTTCTACAACTTTGACAGTTGCTAACTTTGCTACTTCTAGTATTTCTCAATGGACAAATGATGCTGGCTATTTGACCTCAGCGACACTAGGTGAGTCTGATCCATATTGGTCAGCGGTTTCCACAACCGTGCCATATTTAGCTAGCCAGAATACCTTTACAGCGACTAATACGATTGCCAATTTGATTGTTAGCAACAATATCACGATGGGGAGTTCTGCCGGCATCTTGAATTGGACTGCAGGCACTGGTGTTTTGAGGAGTTTAAATAGTATGGTGTTCCAAATGAACATTGGTGATACTGCTGGACGTCAGTTTAGTTGGTATACTGGGTCGGATAATACTTCCATTATGACTTTGTTAAACAACGGTAATTTGGGTATTGGCACCTCAACGCCGAGGTCCAGATTAGTCTTGGATGGTAATTCCAGCACCATTAGTGGTTTGGAAATTTCCAATTTGGGCACCGCTACTCGAGGTATTGATTTAAGCAACTCTGGTTTGAGCGGTAGTGGCGACTTCCCGTTGTATCTTGGCGCTAACACTTATTTCCGCGCTGATGATTTCTTGAAGGTGGGTAATATTTATTCATCTGTCATGTCAGCGCAAAGTTTGACCGCCACCGTCAGTAACCTGGCCCTAAACTCTTGGGCCAATGGTAATATTATTTTGACGCCAAATGGAAGTGGCAATACCATTATTGCGAATGGTAACGTTGGTATTGGTACTACAACGCCGAATTATAAATTAGTTGTTCGTAATGCTAGTAGCACGGTCAATTTTATCGAAGGGAGCTCCGGAGTATCGGCTTATCCAATAATTCAATTAGATAACAATGCTAGTGGCATTGGTAATGGCGGGGCTCTAAGGTTCTCGAAGAATGGGACCAATCTAGTGGGTATTGGAAGTGATCTTGTAAATGATGGTAGTAGAAATTTCTGGGTTTACGATTATGTTTTAAATCAAACAAGATTATTGGTAGATGCTAATGGCAATCTCGGAATCGGAACGGCAACTCCAACTTCTAGAATCCATGGTAGCACAACCCTGGCTGCTTCCACTGGAAATGAGGTCGCCTATGAATTAGATTATAATGCCAATAAATCGGTGAGCGGTAATGACACGGGGTTGTTGATTAATCAAATTGATACTGCCAGCCCGGGTACGAGCAATATTCTTGACTTACAAAGAAATGGAATCAGTAGATTTAGAGTTAATAACGGCGGAGATTTGACGATGGCTGGCGGTATTTATGCCAATTCTTTTATGCCGACTAATGTTTCAGTTAATTGGATAGCACAGTTGCGTGATCCAAATTATCAATTCCAATTCCTTGATGTTAGCAGTTCACCGAAGTTGGTTATTAATAATAATGGCAATGTCGGCATTGGCACAGCAAATCCAAATGAAATTTTGGAAGTCAATGGAAATATCCAAGCGAATTCTTACAAAATTTCTGGGGCTACAATTTTGAGTGGCAATTCCTCAGTGGCGCTCGGATCTGCTGGTGCCACCGGTAATGTTAGTTTGAAAACCGTCGCCGGTACTGGGTTATATGTAACAAAATCAAGTGATAGCAGTTACAATTTGGTCGGTGTTAACACCACCTCACCAACGGCAATCTTCACGATTCAAGCAACGAGTACCGTTGCCGCACTTAATATTGTTTCCTCCACTGGTGCTTCGATGTTTACAGTATTAGCCAATGGCAACGTGGGAATTGGAACAAGCAGCCCAGTGCTTCCTTTAGCTGTCATCCAAGGCACCAATGGCCAATATGATGGTGTCACAGTTTATTCAAATGCGCTAGCACCGCAGCGATATGGTGTCGGTTTTGGACTTGATTCTACTTCTGTCGGTGGAAATTGGTGGAGATTCTGGTCTTCTGGCAGTGCAGATAGTTTCGGAGCAGACACTTTCCAGATTATCGACCAAACTCAATTAAGGGCTAGAATGGTTATTAATAGTAGTGGTGGTATCGGATTTGGTGGGAATATGATAAATAATTTATTTTCCGGCGCGAATATGGTTATTACTGGTGCAGGATCAGTAGGCATTGGCACCACTAGTCCTAGCCAATTATTACATGTGTATAAGGCTGGAGCAATTGCAAGATTACTAGTCGAGTCGACATCAAATTCGGCTGGATTGATATTGCAATCAGCCGGAACCAATGGCGGCGTCTATTATAATCGCCTAACCACTAATGGCTTAGAGTTTGATGCAAATGGTGCTACAAAAATGGTAATCGATGGTAATGGCTATATTGGAATCGGTACTTCAACCCCAAACAATACTCTAACGGTTAATGGCGATATTGGCTTGTTGTCATCAGCGACAACAACGGTTACCTCTAATGGTAAAGCCTTAGTTTTGCAACAAACTGGTGATGCTTTTGGTACTTCTAGATTAACCATATTGAATCGCCAAGGATATGGTGGAGCAATGTTTGAGGGAACAAATGATCTGGTTGACTTTATTTTCAAGTCGAGTGCCGGCGGTTCCCAGAACATCAGATTCGAACATCGCTCTGATTATGTTTTGACTGGTAATACTAGTGGCGAATTTGAAATCGGCAGTCCAGGAATGAAGGGGGTCTTGGCGGTTGGCGATGCGACCTCGGTTTTGCGACAAGGAAATTTTGGTGTCGGTACGACGACGCCCGGTGGTAAATTGCATGTGTACCAAGGTGATGCTGGAGGATATTCCGTAAATGCTAATGCAAATGGTTTGGTATTAGAAGATGATATTAGTAATGGTATGACAATCGCGACTCCTGATGGCAGCACCAGCAATATTTTCTTCGGTTCTCCAGCAAGACAAATCGGTGCTAAATTGAGTTGGCGTTATACCGATAATATGTTTACCCTAGGCACCGGTAATGGCGGCGCTCAAGTTTCAATTCTCTCTGGTAATAGTGTTGAGGCAATTAGGATTGATGGTAGTGGTAATGTCGGCATTGGCTCCAGTACTCCCTATGCTAAATTAGCTATTGAAGGTGCTTCTGATGAAACACAATTATTGGTCAAAGGTTATTCAACTCAAAATAATAGTATTGTAAAAGTTATATCGTCAGGTGGAACAAATTTATTTTATGTGAATAGTGATGGTAATGTCGGTGTGCCAAATGGAGAGTTGGTTATTCAGGGAGCGACTGGCACCTTGAAGGCGGGTCAAATCCTGTCTGCTGGTAATCCCAATCCATTTAGTATTAGTACTTATAATGGCAGTGCTTATATATCTCGTCTGTCGATCGCTGCAGTTTCCGGATATGTAAGTATTGGTACGAGCACTGGGCCATCGCGCTTGACTGTCTATAATACCGCAGTGGCACCGCAAGCATTTTTCTATGGTAGTTCACCGGATGGAGCTAATATCAATAATGGTTGGATTAGATTAGGCAATTATGCCAATATCTACTATCGTGACGCGGGAGCTACAGCAATGAATTTTGATAGTAATTATGATAGCTCTGGATCAGTAATGTATTTCAGAATGCGTGCTGATGGAACTCCAGTCAATGCTTTGACGCTACGAGGCACCGGTTATGTTGGTATCGGTACCACGACGCCCGACGCGATGTTAAATATCTTTGGCGCTACTTCGACCTTGTTGCGTGTCTCTACTTCGACTAATCAAAATATTTTTGTTATCGATAATAATGGAGACGTTGGTATAGGTACAAGTAGCCCGAGTAACAGCCTCACAGTAGTAAGTTCGATATCGAGTTTAGCCGGAATGTTGATTACCGGAGGATCCTCTGTCGGGACTGCTAGCCTAAATAGCGGCCAGATATTGTTAGGTAGTCAAAGTGGAGCACAAGCTAGAATTAGTTATAGTTATGGTGATTCCACTTTGTATCTTGATAATACTTATGATAATGATGCTGCCAATATAATCGTTCGATCACATACCTATGGTACGCCGAGAAACATTTTGACAATGTTAGGATCCGGCAACATCGGCATTGGCACTTCGACACCTTCTGCCAAATTACAAGTTACTGGTACCGCTGGTTCTGGTGACGTCTTGACTGTTTCGTCGTCGACTAATAGTTCAATGTTTACGGTTTTAGCTAATGGTAACGTCGGTATCGGCACATCAACAATGAATGCTCAATTAGGAATAGTTTCAAATTCAAATACAAAAACTGCTTTAACAATTCAAGCCTTACCAGGGCAATTAGGAAATTCGAGGCCACTGTTGACAATAACCAGTTCGACTGGAGCCGTTCGAATAAAAATGTGGGTAGACGATTATGATGTGGGATATTTAGAATCATACTATTTGAGTGCTACAGGTAGAATATTTACGAAGAATTTTAGTCATCCATCAGGTGCTGCTTATGCTGCAATTGGCATGAATGATAATAAAACGATTGATTTTTGGAGTAATAACACGGCAAGAATGATTATTGATAGTTCCGGAAATATTGGTATTGGCACTACAACCCCTAGCTCAACTTTAACAGTTCAAGGTACTTCTTCGACTCCGTTATTAAGCATCATGACTTCAACCACAGCCTCCGCCTTATATGTCGCGACTAATGGAAGTGTGGGTATTGGAAATTCAAACCCGAGTCGTGCCTTATATGTTACGGGGTCAATTGGATCGAGTGTTGATATATTTTCTGGTCGTGATGTTGTAGCGGCAGGCTATATTTTAGGTACATATTTTTCAACAAACGCAATTGTTAGTAAAGACAGTTATAATTTGGGTACACCTCATTTCATAACAATTGGTGATAATAATTGGACAAGTACTGATGGAAATCAAAGCTCGGTTCTTATTAATCCTTGGATGCACCCAGCAAGCGGAACTTCTACGTTTGCCGGACTTCTTATTACGCCAACAGTTAACCAGACTGGTGGTGCCAATGGGATAACACGAGGTCTATATATTAACCCGACATTGACAAGCGCTGCCGATTTTAGATCAATTGAAGTTGCCAGTGGTAATTCAATATTTTTGGGTAATGTCGGCATCGGCACCTCTACACCTGTTTCCACTTTGACGGTCCAGGGATTTTCTAGCGCCTCCGCATTAAATATCGTTTCTTCTACTGGTGATTCAATGTTTACAGTTTTGGCAAATGGCAATGTGGGTATTGGTACGTCATTGCCAGGCTACAAATTAGATGTTCATGGCACAACCGCTACTGATTTTATTAACACCGATATCGGTCTCAATTTTAATCCAGTAGCAAGACCAACTTCGTTTACGACTGCTTTGGCTGGTGCCGGTGCCGGTAATGTTAATGTTGGTGATCATTACTATTTTGTGACTTATATAACGGCCCTGGGAGAAACTGAATTAGCAACTAACAATGGCGGTACGGCAATTGGTGGTGGAATGAGTACTTTAGTCACTACGACGGCCGGTGATGGCAAGGTAAATATTACAGTAACTGCTTCAACTGATTATCGCGTTACAGGAATTAATATTTATCGCACCCCAGCCAATGGTGCGTATTACGCTGATGCCAGAAAAGTCGCTTCTCTTTCAAATGTAAGTCAAACATACTTGGATAATACTACTGACGCCGCTAGAACTGGAAGCGACTATATTAGTAAAGAAAATACAACTAACAAGAGTATCACCGTAAATAACTCATCGGCGCTAACATTAGGTATCGCTACTGTTGGATTGGGGCGAGGTGCTTTAGTCGGGCAAACAACCGGTTCCAGCAATACAGTTATCGGTGCGGGCGCTGGTGCCAGTGTATCTTCAGGCAGTAGCAATGTATTATTGGGTTATCAAGTTGGTGGAGGTGGAGCTAATCCGAGCACTTCGATTGGCATTGGACAATGGAGTTTATATCAATCAACGGGTGGCCGTAATATTGCTATTGGTCACGATTCGTTATTTAGTTTAACCGGGGGTAGTGGTAATCTTGCCATCGGCTCATACTCTGGTTTTGCCAACGTCGGGTCAAACAGTATTTTCTTGGGTAGTAGCGCTGGACGTTACGAGACTTCTTCTAACAAATTAATTATCGACAGTATTGATCGATCAACAGCAACCAGTTCTCGGGACAGCGCGTTGATCTACGGTATTTTTGATTCTGTTAGCGCTAACCAAATTCTAGCTTTGGGCGGTGGTGGAAAAGTCGGCATCGGCACTACTAGTCCGACTTCCTTATTGCACCTAGGTACTTCGGCCTCCGTTGATGCAGCTATTGGTTTCACCTCTCAAGCTTACAATTGGACAATGGGCATTGATAATTCTGACTCTGGTCGTTTCGTCTTATCTAACTCCTCGGCGTTAGGCACATCAAATATATTCCAAATTGATACTAGCGGTAATATCTTTGGTGGAAATTTCTATGGTTCATCAGTTGTCGCTGTTGGCGCCAGTTGGGGTGTGCGAATTCGAAGCAACTCAGGCATTAGTTGGTCGGGATCGACACTATATAATGGGACGGCTGATTTGGGCTTGGCACGTTTTGCTACCAGCACTTTGCAAGTTACTGATACGCTGGGAGGCATGGGCAATTTGGTGGCTAATAATATCGGCATCGGCACTACCACCTTGTCCTCAACACTAACCGTCCAGGGCACTTCCAGCATTCCTGCTTTTACTGTTGCTTCTTCGACCGGCGACTCGATGTTTACAATTGCGGCTAACGGAAATGTGGGAATTGGGACGACAAATACGAATTATCCATTGACTGTAATGGGGGCAATTTCACTAAATGGAAATTACAATATTAGTTATGGTGCGGCTCCTGGCTTCACTCCTGCAACGGGGTTAACTATTGCTAGTAATATTTCAAATGGCAGATTAACTATCGGAGACGCAGGCGAAGTAAATTTCCTGGGATCGCAAGCATTCTTTGGATATGCTGATAGATCATATCCCACAAGCACTGCTAAAACTGGTGGATTTTATAAAATAGGTGGTGTTCAAAATATTTGGACCAATGTACTCTCCCGTAATATTATGAGTTTAGCTGATAACGGAGATGTTGTGATAGGTGTTAATGCCTACCAGACATATAATAGTAATAATATATCCTCAAATATGCCGTCGAAGTTTTCAGTAATGGGGAATTCCTATTTTAATGGAAGTGTTGGTATCGGCACCACTACACCTCTAGCAACCTTAACAGTGCAAGCAACTTCAAGCGCGGTTGCGCTCAATGTTGCTTCCTCGACTGGCGTCTCCATGTTTACGATTGCTGCTAATGGTAATGTCGGAATCGGCGTAACTCCGGGGACTGCCAAATTCGATGTTAATGGTGAAAGTTGGTTGGCCAGAAATCCGGCAAATTCTGCCAATGGGTATATGCGTGTTTTCAACGATGGCGCTGTTCATTTGTCACCTTCTGGTGGAGCAACCGCTCTCTATATTGATGGCTGGAATGATATCACCTTGGGCGCATCCGCTATCGTCATTGCTGGGTTGCTGTCTCCAAGTGGTAACATCGGCATGAGTGCCAACACTTATGCCACTGTTGGTACACCACTCTCAACTTCTGCATCCTTAATCTTCAACACCTGGGCCTGGAACGGTGCTGATGGTTATCATATCCAAAGCCAATCAAATATTAAAGCCACGCAACTAGATTATACTAATACTCATGCCAGAATTGATGTCGCCCCAGGCGGAGTTAATGTCATGTCACTACTTTATAATGGTTTAGTTGGTATTGGCACCTCGACACCAAATGCTAATTTAAATATCTTTGGCACCACCTCAACGATATTGCGTGTCGCTACCTCGACCAATCAAAATATTTTTGTCATTAATAGTAATGGCAATGTCGGTATTGGTAACAACGCGCCTTCAGCGGGTTTGGAAGTCGGATCAAATTCTAACGGATTGAATGCCAAAATATCAGCAACCCTCGGAGCGGAACTCGCCCCTGCCTTAACCACTGGCAATTGGACCTTGGGTGGAAACTGGCAGTATTTGACTTCGCCTGATTCTTTAAACAAGTATTCTGATGGTCAGACCACAGCCGTGATGTCAACTGGCGGTAGTATTGTGGCGGGAACAACTTACAAGGTAACAATTACCGTAAGTTCTGTAACGGGTTCAATCTCATACACCCTGGGTGGAACTGGTGGTACTTTGCTTACAACTGCGACAACTTACACTGACTATATTACTGCTGTTAATACTAATAAATTAAATTTCCAACCAGCTAATAACACATCGCGCATCGTAATAACAGCGGTTAGTATTACAGCTTTAGCTGATTCTACTGGTGACTTTATGGTTGAGGGAAACTTTAGAGCCAATAGCCCTGCCTATTTCATGGGTGGCAATGTCGGTATTGGCACGACGAATCCGTCAGCGCCTTTCCATACTGTTGTTCAGTCAGTCAACACCGTATCATGGTATTTGGAAAGTGAGAATACTTCTAATCATGGAGGCACTAGAGTATATGTTGAAAACGATGGAGCCGGCGGTGACTTTACTTTCGGCGGTGCAATTTCCGCTTTTGATGGTACCAATAATCCGATTAGATTAACTTCTGATCATGCCGGACGTGTCTCCAATATTTATCGCGCGAGCGGTGATGGGCAAATGTTTGGTACTGCTGTTGCCGGTACTAGTAAGGATATTAATTGGGTGATGACCATTAATTCCCGTGGCAACACTGGTTTTGTTGGTATCGGTACCACGACTCCAGCCGGCAAATTGGAAGTTTTAACTGGAGCAACTAGTACCAGAGGATTGATCATTCGAGGCATTACTGGCGGTGCTAGCAATCTCTTCGAATTATATACCACTGCTACTGGAGTTGATCCAGCAGTCAGCATCAATCAAAATGGCTCGATGTATACGCAAGGAATTTATGCTTATAACGGCATTGTTTCCGGAGTTGGTAACCATTTATTAGGTGCTTGGACAGGATATGATACTAATGCGACTTTGTCTATTATGCCAGTAACAGCTGCCAAAAAAGGTTTAGCGTTAATCGCGAAGCCGGGGCAAACTGGCAACTTGATGGAATGGCAAGATAGCTCGTCAACAGTTTTGGGAGTCATTAATAGTTCTGGCTATTTGGGAATTGGCACCACCACTTTTGCCTCAACCTTAACCGTTCAGGCAACCTCAGGAATTTCAGCGCTGAGCATTGCCTCATCATCTGGCGAATCATTGTTGTATATTGCGCCTAATGGAAATATTGGTATTGGCAAGACCAACCCGAGTACCTCGCTTGAAATTGGCAGTGGCACCTTGCACGGAATTTCTGTTGGTGTTACTTATCCGTCGTGGATGGGCGATAATGGTATTTATGCCAAGGGACAGATTAGGGCTGATGGCGGCTATATGATTGAATCAAATTATTCCTTGGCGTGGGGCAATTCGATGACCAAAATTTCTGGTTATGCTCAAGCAGGAGATTACTATTTGAAATTCATCACCAACAATGTTGATAGAATGCGTATTGATGTTAATGGTTTGGTGGGTATCGGCACCACTACTCCTAATGCTAATCTGAATATTTTTGGTGCTACCACAACATTGTTGCGCGTCGCTACCTCAACTAATCAAAATATTTTTGTGATCGGTGCCGATGGTAATGCCACTTTTGGTGGTAGCATCACAGCCAGTTCTTTGATGGGTGGCGCGACTAATTTGACGGTTGATGCTAATGGTGTGATTGTTCGTGACCCTTCTGACATTAACCTTAAAGAAAATGTTACTCCACTGGCTGGAGCGTTGGACAAAGTTTTGGCCTTACAGGGCGTGTCGTTTAATTGGAAAGATAAAACTCGATTTGGAACGCAAGAGGAAATTGGTTTTGTGGCGCAGCAAGTGCAAGGTGTCGTACCACAATTAGTTTCAACTGGTGGATCATACTTGTCGCTTAAGTATCCGAATGTTACGGCGCTTCTAGTTGAGGCTTTTAAGCAACAATATAAATTAGTCAGCACTGATACTCTAGCAATGTTTGGTACGACGACCGCAACCACAACTAGTTATTGGATGAATACTTCGACCTTGGCCAATACTACTTCAACTGAAACAGTTAACTTAATTGCTAGTTCTACTGCCGTTGATTTAATTGTCAGTCGTCTGACGCAGGGCTTCTCTATTATTCGAGAATTCTTTGCCGAAAAAGTTATTGCTGCAATCGGTGTCTTCGATCAGCTTAAAACACGTTGGTTAGAAACTGATACAGCTCGTATTAATAATGGTATGGAAATTAAAGATGCGGCGACCGGTGAAATCTATTGCATCAAAATTGTTAATGGTGATTGGTCGAAGACAAAAGGTGCTTGTAACGTGGCGGGAGCTTACGAAGCCGTAACGCCAGCTAGCACTGTTCCACAACAGACTGTGGTAGAACCACAAGTCTCAAGTCAAGCAACCACTGAGACAACGACAACAATCGAAGAGCAGATTGTTCCAGAAACAACAATGGAAACGGTAACAACTGAGACGGCACCAACCGAATAAATTCTAAAAATCGCCAAGTTCACTAAGAAAATTTGTGATTGACAAAGGTGTGAATATCTATTATCATTAAGATAGGTGCTGAGGTAATTCACCTCTTAAATCCTTGGTAGTCTTGTTTGCTAAGATTTAGTAAATTCAGATTATCGGTTAAATAATAATTGAGAAGAATATGATCGAGAAAGATCAAGCTTTTGTTGAATACATCGTCAAGGCCATCGTTGCCGCTCCAGATGATGTAAAAATTGAGAGAATCATTGATGAAAGAGGAGTTTTACTTACTCTTCATGTCAATCCTTCAGACATTGGTTACGTAATTGGCAGACAAGGTCAAACCGCTAAAGCGATCAGAACCTTAGCTAAGATCATTGGTGCTAAGAACAACGCCAGAGTCAATTTGAAGATTGTCGAACCAGAAGGTTCACGCCGTGCTCCTCGTCAAGAAGAAGCCACTGCTGATACCGCTATCGACACTGACGTGGTAGATGATTTAACCATTTAATCAACACAAATCTTTATATAAAATGCCTCGCTCGCAAGAGTGGGGCGTTTTTGTTTTGACGGTTGACAGTTATCCCAAATAGCTGTATATTATTGAGACAATATGTTCCTTAAAGCATTTAGTGTCCGATATAACCAACAGGAGATTTGTCATGTCGAAACAAGCCGAAACTGCCGATCGTCCGATTGCTAAGCTAACCAAGGATGTTTTAACGCGTGTTTGGCCACTCTTTGGTAACGAGCCGAGTGAACTGCCGGAGTTTTCCGCCTTAATTTGCGACGGTGGGGTGGTAGCAATTCAGTTGCCGCGACAGCGATACAATGAGCAGACCACTCGGTACTTTATGGCCGCGTTTATGGAACTGAAAGAATGTGTGCGGGTTGAGTTGGTCACTGTTAATGAGATCACTCATGGCTGCTTTACTTTAACCGAAAGACGTTTTGATGGCGGAAATATTCCGTCCGAAGACGAGGAAAAGTATCGCGCGGCTATCATTGAACTTAAGGCGTATTATGAATTGGCAATTACTGAAGGTCGGATTTTCCGTGAAGAAGATTATTTGGCTTGTCTCCCGACGGAAACGCCAAGCGAATCACCCGAGGCGACCGCTGAAGCGACTGATTCGAAGGAAGAACCCGGCGCCTAAATTATTTGCATCGAACCTTTCCGGCTGCCCATCAGCCGGTTTTTTTATACCAAGACGGTTATTTATGATATAATTTAAATATGAAACAATTTGAACTCATCACAATTTTTCCCGAAATTTTAGATTCTTATTTTAATGAGAGTTTATTTAAACGTGGACAACAAAATAAATTATTGAAAATCAAAACGCATTTCTTGCGGAAGTGGGCGACTGATCGTCATCAAACAGTTGATGAAAAGATTTATGGCGGCGGTGCTGGTTTATTATTTAAGATCGAACCAGTTTATAAGGCACTTAAAGTATTAAAATTATTAGACAAGGTTGAGCGTAAAAAGAAAAATACGCGCCTGATTTTAATGGCCGCCAATGGTAAACGCTTAACCCAACGTGAAGTGGAGCGTTTAGCTCAATATGACCGCTTGGTATTTATTTGTCCCCGATATGAGGGAGTTGATGCTAGAATTGAAAAATTTGTTGATGAAAAGATTTCAATCGGTGATTATGTCTTAGCCGGAGGCGAGTTGCCAGCTGCAATTGTAATTGAAGCCGTTTGTCGACAAATCCCGGGTTTTGTGGGCAAGCAAGAATCAGTCGCTCAAGATTCACATAAAGTAGATGGTTATCTCGAACATCCGCAATACACGCGCCCAGAAGTGTTTGTCACTAAAGAAGGCAAGAAGTTACGGGTACCAAAAGTTTTATTATCCGGCCATCATGGCGAAATAGAGAAATGGCGATTAAGTAAATCACAGTAATTAAAAGAGCCGCTCGACATTTAGTCGAACGGCTTTTACAATTTAAGAAGTAAGTGCTTTTTCCAGCAAAAGCGAGCCGAGGAAAATTAAGTAACCCTCGAGAATGAACATGGAGCCAATACTCGCATTGTCTTTAAGGGTATTTGAAAACTCACTCTCCCAATAAGCTCGGGATTTATCATGAATTGACTCGTCAAAATTAGGATTTCCCAAAGCCTCAAGTACAGTTCCGGTCGGAAGGTACTGGAAAAATGCATACATCGTTGGTCCGCTAAGCCGGAGCTTTTGCTCTGCCAGAAGGTGTAGAAAGTTTCGAGGTAAATCGCAAACATGGCCTTTTCGTTTTAATGAAAATTTTATGTCATGATAAATTGCTGCTTCAAATTCTGTTAATCGGGGCTCCGGAAATTTGCTAAGATGACCAGCCAGCAAACTAAAATATTTATTGATCAAGTCTTCAGTCTTACCAAAGAGGGCTAAAATTCTCTCAGGATTTTCAACTTCCGGAATAACGATGATTGATGGCACGATGTGACTCCTTATCGGTTGTAGTTAAAAGAGCATAAAAGTATTAATATAGTATATGCAACAAAAGTGATTGTCAATATTAGTATATTAAATAATAAGTAGCACTTGACTTTTTGCTTTGTTGATGTTAGTCTTAAATCAAGAAACCAAATTATTGGCTTCACTTAAAAACTAATCTTAAAACTATGTTCGAAGATACCAACGTAGACCCAATCGAAGAAGAAGTCGTTGAGGGTGCTGAAGCTACTGAAGTTGCTCCAGCTGAAGAAGAAGCCGTAGCAGAGGAATCTGCTGAAGAAGCTGCTCCTGCTGAAGAGGCTACTGAAGAAGCTGCTGAATAATTATTCAGTCTTAAAATAAAAGCGGTTAGTGATAGCCGCTTTTATTTTTAGCTTAATCAGTAGAAAGTGAAGTTGCTTGAAGTACCTTAAATAAAATATTAATTGATTGATTATTAAGGTTTTCAACATTCAAGCGTAACGTGTGTAAAGACTGTGTAAAACTACCTAGTTATCAACAGTCAAAAGTAGCTAATTTTAGCGACGTTAATTGATGTTTTGCCTAAATTTAGCAAAAAAGTAATTAATTTTATTAATTTATTGCCAACCCTTGACATTAAGTGGCAAATGATATAAAATTATAAATGTAAAAATAATATACAAAATCTTTCTCGGACAATCAACTAAAACCTTATAACCCTTGAGGAAAAGCAGTGGTATCTGAGTGGATCTTAACTAAAGTTAAGGTTCGATAAATCGGATCCCTCTGTTTTTTCTTAACCCTAAAACAGGGTGACAGAAAAATAATACGTCTTGGTAAAATTAACTGGACGAGTAAACAGTAAATTGACAATTAAATAGTAGTAAAAAGTACCAAGCTTTAAAATGTTTTCTATTAAAGCCGGTTTACCGGCCCACAGTTATATGTGGATTTAATAGAATAAATCAATTTTATTTGAGTTTTTACCAGAATTTATTCTGGTAGATATACAATCAATCTATACGGTTGGCAACTGGCCGTAATCTAGTTGCACTAGAGTTCATAACGAATTCTTACATAAGAGTTTGATCCTGGCTCAGGATGAACGCTAGCGGCGTGTCTAAGGCATGCAAGTCGAGTGGGTTCAGACCCACGGCAAACGGGAGAGTAACACATTGGTAACTTGCCCTCAACTGGAGGATAACTCATCGAAAGGTGGGATAATACTCCATTAATTGGTCTGTCGTATGGCGGATCAATAAAGATTTATCGGTTGAGGAGAGGCCTATGGTCTATCAGCTAGTTGGTAGTGTAAAGGACTACCAAGGCTATGACGGATAGCGGGTGTGAGAGCACGACCCGTCTCACTGGGACTGA
>CAISTG010000025.1 GCA_903888345.1 Candidatus Buchananbacteria bacterium
CTATATTAGGATTAAGGAGATCTATTAAAGTCTGGAATATTTATTACAATAATTTGGAGCATTGTGCCTTAGGCGGGAAGACTCCAAATGAGATGTTATTAATTAATAACTAATCCGCCATATGTATGTGCTTAAAACAAATTATTATTTCTTGCTTAACATTGATTATTTCTCCATAATATGGTATATATAGGGCATCGTTGTACATTATCATTAACTACTCGGGAGACAAAACCATGAAAATCGCTGTCAAAATCGGCTCATCTTTATTGACTCATATCAATGATGGCCTGAATTCCGAGGCTATTTTGAAGATCTGTCAGCAAATTGCGGAATTGCAACATTCTGGCCATCGGGTATTTTTAGTTACGTCCGGAGCGGTATCCAGTGACCCTCAGAAACAACGCCCCAAGAATTTGCGGGCGGCAGTTGGTATGGGGCGGCTGATTAGTCGTTATATTCAATACTTTGATATTTTCGGAGTTGAGGCCGGCCAAATGCTGTTGACGGATCATGATTTGCATCGCCAATGTCGAGACAGCTTGATTAACTTGTTTAAGGCAGCGATGGATAATCGGGTGGTGCCGATTGTAAATGCCAACGACACCGTTGACTGGCAAGAGTTGGAACAGTTGGATATTTGCGCTGATAATGATATCCTGTTCATGAATCTGTGTTTGGCCCTCAAGCCCGACCTGGCCATTATTGGTTTTGACCAATTCGGTGTTCTGGATGAGGACGATCATGTCGTTTCCGTTGTCAATGAGCATAACTTCCTGCCCCTACTAGTAGAGGCACAAGGAAGTAGTGACACTGGTCATGGTGAATTTGGCATGAACACCAAAATGCAGGTGGCGCGAATTTTGGCGCAAAACGGTATTAAAACGTTACTAGCTCCGGGTAAGATCGAAAGATTTATCCTGGGGGCAGTCAGCGAATTGTCGCATCCGACCTATAAGTTTGGTACCCAGTTTCAATTTAATCAGCTGGAGTTAGATTTTCAGGATACTGACCGTTTTCGTGTTAAGACTGTTGCTGAGTTACGTCTTGAGCACGGAATCTTTAGTTAATGGCGTTCCTAAGGTGCCGTTTTGTCGTCAATTTATCTAAATTGGCACAGAACGGCTTTTTTGTTTGCATTTTTCAGTTGATTGTGTTATAGTAATTCATAGAGATTAATAAAGTTATCCTAAATTAATATGGGTTTACCTAGTAAAAGAAGAACCAAAACTTCCAAAAAAGAACGTGCTTCCCATTTTGCCCTAAAAGAGAAGTCATTATCTAAATGCCCTAAATGTGGCAAGCCGGTAGTGTCACATCGTGCCTGCGCTAAATGCGGTACTTATAAGGGCCGAGAAGTAGTTGTTGTAAAGACTAAAAATAAGACTTTAATGCAAAGAGATAAGGCCAGAAAAGTTGTGGCTAAAGAAAAAGCCAAGAAATAGTTGTTTATTGGCCGGATTGCTGTCTGCTAATAACTAGCAGCAATCGAGCGATTAAATAAACCATCCTTCATCAATTAACTTAATTGCAGAGATTAGCTATGGCTGATTCGGTAATTAAAGGTAGATTGAAAAAAATAATTTAAATTTATGTCCAATCGGCACCTTTCTCGAACAATCGCAGTCCAAACCCTTTATCAATGGGATTTTAATGGCAAGAGCGATGATATTAATGAAGTTTTAAGAACCAATAAAGAATCTTTTGCCCCAGAATTCGATGATCAGGGCTTTATTGAGCATTTGACTAAAGGCGTTTTGGAGCATGTAGCTGATATTGACGCGCAGATTATTAAATTCGCGCCGGAATGGCCACTCGATCAAATCACTATCGTTGACCGCAATGTTTTGCGTTTGGGTATTTTTGAGCTTCGTTATGATGATAAGATTCCAGCTAAGGTGGCTATTAATGAAGCAATTGAATTAGCAAAGGCTTTCGGCGGTGAATCCTCCGGTAAGTTTGTTAATGGTGTTTTAGGTGCTGTTTATAAAGATATGGGCGAAAAATCAATAGATAAATTAGCTGCCGAAAAAGCGGCCAAAAAAGAAGCTGAAGTTGTTGTCGATAATAAAGTGGAATAAAAAATAGCGAGCCGATAGCCGGTGTAGTTGTCAGATAACCCTGCTGCTAGACGGCTCGATTAATTTTCAACCTTGATTTATTTTTTTCAATTAGCGATATTATTTGGAAATTGGAAATGAATGGTTGAAAGCGAAAGGAACAGTTATGTCAGACATGATCGAACTGGAAAAAAAGCTCGGTGTTGAATTTAAAAATTTAAATTTATTGACCGAAGCAATTACGCATCGTTCATATTTAAATGAACACCCTGATTTTAAATTGGATCACAATGAGCGGTTGGAGTTTTTGGGTGATGCCGTGTTGGAATTAGTGGTAACGGAGCATCTCTACAAAAATTATCCCAATCCGGAAGGTGAATTGACTAATTGGCGTGCGTCGCTAGTTAATGGTGATGCCTTAGCTGAGGTGGGAAACGGCTTAGGCATTGAAGAATTTATCATGATGAGTCGTGGTGAAGCGAAGGACAAAAATTCCAAAGCGCGTCAATATATTTTGGCTAACGCGATGGAGGCACTAATTGGTGCTATTTATCTGGAATCAGGTTTGTCAGCGGCACGCAAATTTATTATCAAAAATATTGTTAGTCGCTTGGCTGATATTTTAGAAAATAAACTGTACATCGATCCCAAGAGTCGCTTTCAAGAAAAGGCTCAAGAAAAAATGGGTGTGACTCCTTCCTATAAAGTAATCAGCTCCTACGGACCAGATCATGCTAAAATTTTTAAGGTAGGCGTATATTTAGATAAGGAAATTATCGCTACTGGCGAAGGCTCTTCTAAACAAGAAGCGCAAATCAAAGCGGCTCAAGCGGCCCTAGAAATCAAGAATTGGCAATAACAATTTCATTAGATTCGCATTATTAATTGGAGGGTTCACCCTGTTAAATAATCCGCTTTAGCGGATAAAAATTTAAAGGCGGAGTATTTTTTAGGGTGAAGTCGTTTGTGAATAATAAATTTAGATAGAAAATGAGGGTGTCAAAATTTTTTATTTAACAGGGTAAAATATGAACCTAGAAAGTCTTTTTTCTTTAGCCGTTAAAGCGTCGGCTTCAGATATTCATTTGGTGGCTAATTTGCCGCCATATTTTCGTATCGATGGCATCTTAAAACCTCAGGGCACCAAAAAACTCGCTCCCAAAGAAATTGAAATTATTATTAAGCAGTTACTAGGCGAGGCCAGTTATAAGAAATTCGCGGCCGATAAAAATATGGATCTTGCTTATGAGAATATTGATGGTTTTCGGTTTCGTGTAAATTTGTTTTATGAAAAGGGGATGGTTGGTTTATCAGCGCGTACTATCCCAGCGGAAATTCCTAGTATGGAGGACGTGTTGATGCCTCAAATCGTGTATGATCTTTGCGGTATGGATCGCGGCCTAATTTTACTGACTGGACCGACCGGTTGTGGTAAATCGACTTCGCTAGCAGCGATGATTGAATATATTAATATCAATCGCAATGCGAACATAATTACCCTGGAGGATCCAATCGAATTTATTTTTCAACCAAAAAAAAGTATCATTAGACAACGACAGCTCGGCATTGATATGTTAACTTTTCAGGACGGTTTGACGCATGCCTTAAGACAAGATCCGAATGTTATTATGGTTGGTGAAATGCGTGACTTAGAAACTATTGCGACGACTATTACTTTAGCCGAAACTGGCCATTTAGTTTTTGCAACTTTACATACTTATAATGCCGCTCAAACCATTGATCGTATTATTGACATCTTTCCACCGCACCAACAAAATCAAATTCGCATGCAAATTTCCCTAACATTAAAAGGTATTATTACGCAACGCTTACTTCCCGCTAAGGGTGGCAGTCGCGTGGCGGCACGAGAAATTCTGATTAATAATCCAGCTGTTTCTAATTTGATTCGCGAAAATAAAATTGCTCAAATTAATACTGTTATTCAGACCAGTGCGAAAGATGGCATGTTGACGATTGATAATGCGCTTGGCAAACTCTATAAAGATGGGTTCCTGGAAAAGGAAGTTTATGAGCAAAATTTGTCCGAAATTAAGGGGTATTAGTGTCTTGACGGAGTAAATTTAATTTGCTATAATAATTTCGTGATATTTGCGGCAGTAGTTCAGTTGGCTAGAACGTCTCCTTGCCAAGGAGAAGGTCGTGGGTTCGAATCCCATTTGCCGCTCAAGTAAGAAGAAAGAGATATTTCAAATTTACTGACATTGCAGATGATTGTGCATGTTGGGATTCGAATCCGCCGCGGCGGACGCGGAAATCCCATTTGCCGCTCAAGTTAGAAACTGGAGATTAACGTCTCCTTTTTGGTTAAAAATAAATATGCCCGGATGGTGAAATTGGTAGACCCCAAGGTTGATTAATGAAAATCAACGGGGCGAGACGATATTCTGAAGTATTTATTGGTTTAATGTATTTATTAAATATTATGCCCGGATGGTGAAATTGGTAGACACGAAGGACTTAAAATCCTTTGGACTTATACTCCGTGCCGGTTCGAGTCCGGCTCCGGGCACTAATAAAAGACACCCCTTCATGGGGTGTCTTTTATTAAGTGTTTGATAGTGCCGGACTCGAACAGGTCAGCAGCGAGACAAGTAATATTTTGGTTTCAGCCAAAATATTGTGCAGTCGAGCGCCGCTAATTCGCCCCAGCGAATTAGCGCTGACCGCGACAACGCAGTCTTTGCGGCAGCAAAGACGAGGCGAAAGTCCGGCTCCGGGCACTAATAAAAGACACCCCTTCATGGGGTGTCTTTTATTAAGTGTTTGATAGTGCCGGACTCGAACGATAGGCTGCCGCTATTTGGTATTGACAAAATACAAATTTCATTCTAGAATGTGATGATGTCCTAAAATGCTTGGGATAATCAAGATTATGGATCAATAACCAAACCAAGTTGAACCTTACAAGGAGACAGAATAGTGAACACAGATTTGTTGAAAGTTGGTGACCAAGTTATCGTGCAGATCGAGAAAGAAAGTCGTGACTGGGGCTATAATCCCTGTCCTGACGGCACTGTTGCCACCGTCGTTGGCTTTTCTGAAGTGCATTACGGTCGAGTTCATAATTTTGGTAAGAGGCCGGGAGTATACGAAAACCGAAGCTGGATTAAATTGCGTCGGGAAGATGGTAAGGAGTGGACTGAGTTCGCTACGCGCTTCAAAATCGCGGATGAGCAAGAATACGAGCGACGCTTGGTTGTGTTGCGTCAGCAACAGCAAGCCGATCCCAATTGGAAGTCCGATGATCACTTCATGCGAGAATTGCCGGAGACGCCGTTCTGGGAGGGTGATTTTGTCTTTGTCGATAATCGTAAGCGACGGACAGACCAATATTGTACCATCGACTCCAAACAGGACCCATATCTTTTCCAGATTGTACGAATTGATTACAATCAACTGAATACGTTTGCGAGTCAGATGACGCCTTACCCGGTTTATCAGGTATCGTCTGGTCTTACTGCTGGTTGGTCCATCTCGGTCAGTGCAGAAGAATTGACCTTGAAGGAGCGGGGTCCGGTTTGGAAGTTTTATCATGATGAGGCAATTACTTTCGTGAATCTGGAAGACGAGGCGCGTTTTGCCGATCTGATTGGTCAAACCACTGAAGTCAGAAACCACGCCAATGATTTGTATAAATGGTCCAAGGACGAAGTTTTGATGGCTATCTCTTTGGGTCTGGTGCATGGATTTTCGTTGTCTTCCGGATTTTTCGGTAGCGGTCCATCGATCCGAGCTATCCGTTTCAAGGACGAAGAACTTGGTAAACGTGTCGCAACCGAAACCCTCAAAGGCTTCAATATGGTGGCTGCTTAATTATTGGCTCTTTTCACCCAGGGGAATTATCCTCTGGGTGTTTTTAATTCAATAAAAAAATCTCTTCGTGTTACACGAAGAGATTAGACAATGTTCGAGATGTATAATTATTCTTTAGCTAAAGCCTCGCGTTCTTCCTGAACAATTTTGACACCGCTAGAAGTGCCGATACGATCAGCGCCGGCCTCGATCATAGCCAGAGCGGTAGCATAGTCGCGGATGCCACCAGAGGCCTTGATTTGGGCATGGCCATCAACAGACTTCTTCATTAGCTGGATATCGGCAACGGTCGCTTGGCCGCCGTTAAAGCCAGTGCAAGTTTTAACGAAATCAGCGTCAGCGTCGGTCGCAATTTGACAGGCAAGAATCTTATGCGTATCAGTCAAGAATACTGTTTCAATAATAACTTTGACTGGAATATTATTGGTATGAGCAACTTGTGTAACGTCTTTAATGTCCTTATAGACGGCAACATTGTTACATCCCATTAGGAGGCCAATATTCATCACCATATCGAGTTCGTCGGCGCCATCTATAATGGCGGTTTCTGCCTCCTGACGCTTAATCCATTTTTGATTGGCGCCTAAAGGAAACCCAATTACTGCGCAAATTTTGACCGAGGTTCCATGGAGTTCTCGTTTGCACAATGGAACCCAACAAGGATTAACGCAAACGGAGTAGAAGTTGTATTCTTTTGCCTCTCCACATAAGTGCTTGATTTGAGTTAGGGTCGCATTAGGTTTGAGTATGGTATGGTCGATGTAATCGGCGATTTTCATATTTTTTTCCTCGACGGTTATCTGTTCTTATAGAAAATTGAGATTACAATATGAATTCTACTGCTCTGAGATTGTAATACTCGAATAACTTCGATACTATAACCTTTTTCTTTCAACCAGTCGTTAATTGAATTTTCAAGTCCGCAACCATCTGGTGTTGGGGTAAAAATCTTGACCTGTTCCATTTTTCTGATCCTTTCAAAGTGCAGTATATTGATATCAAACTACAGTAGCTTGACTTCCGCTCAACTTATCATGAATTTACGTTTTTGTCAATTCATAACTTTAAGTAAAAACAGCTCACCAGTTGGTGAGCTGTTTCTAAAAAAATAGTTATTCTTTAGCACTATCGGCTTGCAGTAAAGCATCACGAATTTGAGCCGTTAAGTCAGCAACAGCGCCAGGGGAATGAGGAATGAAAACAGCGTTAGTTTTGGAAGAAGCGCCAATGTCTTTAAGTGTATCGAAATATTGGGTGACCATAACTAGATTTATTACATCGTGAGATGTTGAATCTTTGATTGATTTTTGAAAGTCATCAACTGATTCTTTGAGGCCATTGATAATGGCGCGGCGTTGATTAGCAATACCTTCACCCTGTAATTTTTTGCTTTCAGATTCAGCTTCAGCTTTTTTAACGATTAAGATTTTTTCGGCTTCACCTCTTTCTTGGGCAGCCACGCGGAGTCTTTGAGCAGCATTAATCTCATTCATGGCCGCTTTGACTTGGGCGTCTGGTTCGATATCGGTTACTAATGATTTAATGATCTGATAACCGAAATCGGACATCGCTTGAGACAATTCCAGATTAACAGCGTTAGCAATTTCATCTTTATTCTCAAAAACATTATCAAGTTTTAATTTTGGTACTTGCGCGCGGACAATATCAAAAACGTATGAAGAAATTTGTTCTTTCGGATTGATTAGTTTATAAAAAGCGTCGTAAAGTTTCTCTGGTAAAACTTGGTATTGAACTGAAATAGTTACATGGACGAAAACATTATCCTCGGTTTTGGTTTCGATTTTTACATCTAATTGATTGATACGTAAGCTGATATGACCAGCAATATAATCAATTAATGGGAATTTAAAATTTAGTCCAGAATGAGACATTTTTTTGTATTTGCCGAACCGCTGAATAACGGCGACGGTTTGTTGTTGGACGGTAAAAGCGGCCGAAAAAATAATAATCAGGGCCACAACAATACCCAAAACGATCCAAAAAGTTGTCATAAAGTTAGGTTATTAATTATATTTCATTATAATAGTATTTGCAGAAATTTTCAAGGGTCTTGATTTTTGCCCCAATTTATGGCAGAATAGTAACTAAGCACCCGTAGCTCAACTGGATAGAGCGCCAGGATTTCAGACCAGGAGGTTGTGGGTCGCGCTAGCGACAGGACAGCAGTGAAACAAGAGTTTCGGCGGAACCTGCCTGCCGGTAGGCAGGGCTGAAAGTCGCCGGTGAACGCCGACAATTGCGACCCTGGGAGCGATTGGCGCTGTCCCTGGACGATGGGCTAAGCCGCTTTTTGGCGGCGCAGCACAGAGATCAAATTTGTTTAAGCACCCGTAGCTCAACTGGATAGAGCGCCTGGCTTCGGACCAGGAGGTTGTGGGTTCAATCCCTGCCGGGTGCATAAAGATTCAAGCTACTAGCTTGATTTTCTGTTTAAATTTTGATAACATTATATTGTTTTATATTTCGGGCGCATAGCTCAGCTGGGTCGGCTGCGACCCTGGGAGCAGCGACAGTGCAGCAGAGAGACGAGGCCAGCAGGCCGAAGTCGAATGCCGCTGAAAGTTCATCTTTCAGCGCTGCACCGGAAGAGCAGTTGAGTAACATTGAAAAGTTGAATATTTCGGGCGCATAGCTCAGTTGGTAGAGCAGTTGCCTCTTAAGCAAACGGTCGCAGGTTCAAATCCTGCTGCGCCCACATTAAGATAAAAAAACGACCTTTAAGGTCGTTTTTTTAATTCACTGAGAATGCTATCAAGTTTTTTAAATAATGGTTCGTTGCCACAGGATTCGATTTTTTTCAAATTACTTTTATAGAGCTCTAAGTTATTCATGAAATTAGTAAATTCTTCCAATGTGAATTTAAAACTGAAATCACCCAATTGCATTTCTTTTAAATATTCCGCATTAATAATCTGCTCTACTTGGCGAGCGATTGGCAAGGCAAAATAGGGCTTCTGTAAATAAATACACTCGCAAATTAGACTTAGTCCGGCCGTGCCAATAACTGCTTTGGCGCCGGCTAAGTCTTGGAGCCAGGCTTCGGTCGAGAACTTTTTGAAGGTTAAATTACCATCCTGAGGTTTAAGGGTTGGCCCAACAATCAAAAAGTTATAAGGCAGCTTTTTTAGGGTTGGCATGATGCGATCAAAATCAGCGCCCTCATAAACTAAAACGTAATCGCCGTCAGTGGGTTGCAAATTTAAAACTTCGGAGCGAATTAGTGGCGCGAATAAAAAGGTATGGCTGCGCGTGACTGGAGTTTTAAAAAATGAAGTGACTAAATAATACTTAGCGCCCCAGACCATTGACTTGATAACTAGTTTATCGGCAATAAAATCTTTAAAATATTTTTTGTCTAATTTAATTTTGGAATTAGTTAATTGATGTTGGTTATCAATAGAGATTAACGGCTTGCGCTTGGTCTTAGCGAGCATCGCGGTTAGTGGCTCAAAATCAGTAATGACCACGTCAGGATTAAAACGAGAAAACTCGGCCGAGATCTTAGAAAAATATTTGGCTTGGTGAGAAATTTTAACCGCATTGGCCCAAATCGTTTTCCAATAGACCAGTTTATTGTTTTTGTAACTTAAGACAAAACCGGGAATTTCAAAGAGTTGATCTTTGAAATCTTTCTCTAACATAAAAAGCGACTGGCCGTAGGTGAAGATTTTCACTTCATGACCAGCTTCGATTAAATGTTTAATGGTTTCTTTGGAGCGAGCTGAATGGCCAAAGCCTTGGCCGGATAAGCCGTAGATAATGCGCATAAATTTGATTAGGTAACTCCTTCAGTTTAACAAACATTTTGTCTTTTGTTAAGCTTGATTTTGTGAGATAAACCTGTTATAATCTATTGAGTCGGGAGTAAGTATTTGGAGGTTTAAGCTTTATAGACTTTTGACTTTATAAACTTTTAACTATTTATTTATGTCATTTTCTATCGGAATTGTTGGTTTGCCAAATGTTGGTAAATCTACACTATTTAAAGCCTTAACCAAAAAGCAAGTTGATGCTGCTAATTATCCCTTTTGTACGATCGATCCTAATGTTGGGGTCGTCGCTGTACCGGATGATCGCTTAGAGCAATTAGCTAAAGTTTCTAATTCCGCTAAAATCGTCCCAACCACGATTGAGTTTATTGATATTGCCGGAATTGTGAAGGGCGCGAGTCAGGGTGAAGGTTTGGGTAATAAATTTTTAGCCAATATTCGCGAAGTGGATGCGATCATTCAGGTTGTTCGCCAGTTTTCTGATAGTAATGTTATTCACGTTGCTGGTAAAGTTGATCCAGCCACTGATCAGGAAGTTATTAATATGGAGTTAATGTTAGCTGATTTATCGACAGTTGATAAACGCCATCATACTAATGGCAAAGATGTGCGGGCCGGAAAAAAAGAAGCGATTGAAGTGCAGCCAGTTTTAGATCGTCTCAAGGCAGGCTTAGAAGCTGGTCAAATGGCGCGAGAAATTATTACTGATCCGGAAGAAAAATTATTAGTTAAGGATTTGTGTTTGCTGACCATGAAGCCAATGATTTATGTTTTGAATGTTGATGAAGATAAGGTTTATCAAGAAACTGATTTCTTAACTATCTCGGCCAAGATTGAAGCAGAGTTAGCCGAGTTACCAGATGAAGAAGCCAAAGCTTATTTGAAAGAATTAGAAATGGAGGCCTCGGGCTTGGATCGTTTAATTGTTAAGGCCTATCAGACACTCGACTTGATTACTTACTTTACGGCTGGAGAAATGGAGAGCAAGGCCTGGACGATTAAGGTTGGCACTAAGGCGCCGCAAGCAGCTGGCGTAATCCATACCGACTTTGAGGCGGGCTTCATCCGCGCCGAAGTTGTTAATTGGAAAGATTTAGTTGAAGCTGGCGGGGAAGCTAAAGCCAAGGAAAAGGGGTTAATCCGTTTAGAGGGTAAGGAATATGTGATGCAAGACGGTGATGTCTGCCATTTCCGCTTTAGTAACTAAGCCCATTGACATTAAGTGATATTTGATGTATACTAGTTGATTGCTATTAGCTCAGAGATTTTACAATTTTATGAGCTTTATAGACTTTATAAACTGATTAAATGGACGATACTTATTTAAAAACAGTATTTTGGGTCATGGTTGGCCTATATACCTTGGCAGTTATTGGTGTTTGGGAGAATTTCATCAAACCTATCTTTTTATTGGTTGTTAAATACGTTTATCCGTTTATTTTGCCAATTTTAATTAAATTATTTCAGTAAATACTTAAATTATTTGATTTCTCGAAAAATAGTCCAATTTTGGGCTATTTTTTTATCTAAATTTAAATAAAATGACATTTAAAGTGCATAACCTCCTTGACAAATTTATATGGGTATGCTATAATGTTATATTACGTTGTAGACAGGCTCTTGTGAGCGTGTTGAAGATGTATGTTCATTGATGTGATGGGGAGGCGTATATGCCATCCCCGGTCAAGTTCAACGGGCAAGGCCCAAGGAGATTTAGACATGAAGAACTCCAACAGCAACACCGCGCCGGCAACCGAAGTGACCAAGCCGGCCCACAACATGGCTCTGTGCTTCCGGACGCCCAAAGAGGCGGCCGAGGCCAAGACCTACGTCGTTGATGCCGCGGACCTGTTCGGACAGCTCGAAGAGCGTTCCAGGGGGTCCGAGGGCAAGGTGATGTACATCTCGCGCAGCCCCGAGGGCGACGCGGCCATCGCGGCGATTTGTGCAGTGTTCGCCAAGGCGAACAAGATCTTCACGGACGAGAAGAAGTTCGGAATGATCATCCATCATTCCGTGACGCTGGACTGGTATTCGCCGGTCAGCAACGACGTTGTTCAGTATCCCGATGGGTCGCTGTCAACGTCCATGTCAACGTCCTTCGACGAGTTCTTCCCCTTCAACCAGGTCGCCAACTACGACCTCAAGGCGAGGCGGCATGTCGAGGGGTGGCACTTTGGGCTGGCGAAGGTCGGTGTGATCACGCTCAAGCTTGATGTCGATGGAAACTGGACCATCACCGAACAGCCCTACCAGTGCGTGCCCGCCAACGACAAGGTCAACCGCGCCGTTGGCCTGGAGTGGAAGAGGATTGTCCTGAAGGGTCAGACCGAACCGGTAGAGAACGAGTTCGACGACGTCGATGACGCCGCCAACTGCCTTTTCCGGTCGCCGGACAAGAAGGACTGGTTCTACGGCTTGGCGGACCGTCTCGTGAGTGAGATGGCCAGCGCAAAACGCTTGACCAAGCGTCTCCAGGACGAGATCGGCCTCAACACCTTGGGCGGTCGCATCAAGGGAAACCTTGCGGCAGCCGCGGGCGTCTAAGTCCAACTAAGGGATAGCTCTGCTATCCCACCCTGTTCTTTTGCGGAGCGAACATCGTGATGATGTGCGCTCCTCTTTTTTTTCTAATTTTTTCAATCCAAAAAACAGGACACCCTTGCTTGGTGTCCTGTTAAATATTTTATAGTTTAATTTCTACCGTCGTTAAGTTCATTCGCTTCAGGATGTCGCTTTTGATTTTTCCGGTCGCGACAGTCGCTTGGCCGTAATCTTTAATTTCGATGGGAATAATCTTAATGCCAGTGATACTTTTATCAACGATCGTGATTTGAGCCAAAGCTCCCTCAGTTGTTTCTTTTGACCACATCTGGTCAAAGACCAAGTTACCTAAAGAGTAGAGGATCGGCTTACCTTGATAAATTTCCGTTACTTGTACCCAATGCGGATGATGGCCGATTACTAAGTCGGCGCCAGCATCAATCGCCGTATGCGCAAATTGTTTTTGTTGGGTGTTGGGTTGGTTAGTATATTCAACTCCCGCATGCATCATAATTACCACCAAATCAACTTGTGGCTTTAGTTTTGCGATATCATTTTTTAACTTGAGGAGATCCATATTAGCTAAACCCGCGGTCGACGTTCCAGCAATCGAATAATCATCGGGATAGGCATAAGCTAGAAATCCAATCTTGGTGCCATTAATTTCTTTAATGACTGGAGTGCGCGCCTGCGCGTCGTTGAGACCAGCGCCAGTAAAGGCGATACTGCTTGAAGTTAATAGTTTTTGCGTATCTTTGATGCCCTTCTGACCTTGGTTGATGGTATGATTATTGGCCAGTGAAATCACATCAATACCGGCAGCAGTTAAGCCGGCGATTGACTGGGGATCGGCATTAAAAGAAAACGATCCGGTTTTAACTAAGTGATTATTGCCGATAGTAAAAGGTGATTCCAAATTAACGATCGTCAAATTTGCCGCAGCTAAAGTTGATGAAACTTTCGCAAAAGGCCAGGCCCAATTATTGTATTTAATTGACTTCTGATTAACGACCCGCGACAACATCACATCGCCACCAAACATTAAGGTGGTAGTCGAATTAATAATTGGCGCTGTGGAAGTTGGAACTTCGGGTGTCAGTACTGCTATGCCCTCGACCTTGCCTAATAAATTTTTGGTGGTGGGAGCTGAAGCAACTTTAAAAGTTATCGCTAGGGCTAGTGCTAGGATAAATATGAAGATTAAGAGATAGATTAGTATTTTTTTCATTTAAATATATTTTGATTTTTTTGTTCCCGTCCCCGCCTTGCGACCATTTGAAAATATTGTGCTGATTTTATGCGGGAACGACTCAAAAATTATCGCAAGCGACAGCGTCAGATAATTTTTAGGAGTGAAGCATAAAATTCAGCCATGATTTTCAACCGGTCGCGACTTTTTCTTTTTGTTAGC
>CAISTG010000026.1 GCA_903888345.1 Candidatus Buchananbacteria bacterium
ATCCCTCCTTTCAAACAGTTCGATTTTCCTCCAATCGGCACTGATAGGGTGGTCTAAATAGCTCCGTATCATAACCTCTCTTTCGTCCCTCTCGGTGTGAGTTTCCTGTGACAGTCTTGCCATTTCTTCCACTTCCTTAGAAAGATATAAAGTTTCTCCGGCTCTGTATAGTTCGACTGCCTCAGCCCATATCTGGTCAACCTCTTTCGGCATTTCATTCCAAATACACTTGCAAGGCTTGTTCACCATGCAGTCCGCCAGCCAAAACCTTCGGTTGCCCGTTGGGTCGTTGAGGGGCGTTCTGTCATTGGAAGTAGAAGCGATAATGCTACGTCTGGGAAAAGTTTCAATTCGTCTGCCATAAGCTACCCTAAACCTATCTTCGGTCTTTGACACGAAGTGTTTAACTGCTTCGGCTTCGGCTTTTTTGAAACCTGCCATTTCAGCTATCTCCAATATCCAAACACCTTGAAGGCTCTCAAAGGCTGCGTTGGTCTGTATGTTCCCGAATGAATCGCTATACCACTGCTTGCCTAAGTTAGCTAAGAAGGTACTTTTACCACAACCCTGTTTTCCGATAAGCGTAACGACATAGTCAAACTTACAACCAGGCTTTAAGATACGGGCAACTGCGGCCACACACATCTTCTTTGCAATTTCACGGTGATACACGTTGTCTTCACTACCTAAGTAATCTATGAACAAGTTTTCAACACGTTTTACGCCATCCCATTTCAGTCCTAGTAGGTACTCTTCAACAGGGTGAAACGCGTTCTCTTCTACTACCAACGTCAACGCATCTTGAATACACTGCTTGCTTTTAAGGGCATACTTGGTCTCAATATAGTGTCGAACACCCACATCATCCGAATCTTTCAGGAAACGGGTTGCAGGAGTTATTTTACGCCAAGGCATATTACGAGTAGCAATTTCCCTTAAATCAAATTTGTTCAAAGCAAAAAGCCCTTTCAGTATCGGGTCATTGCGAAGGATAATAAGGGCATTGTCAATCGTAGCATTACACTCGCCCCGTTTAGTCTGGTCAAGTTCTCCGAGCCATGAGTCATCATAGTCTGCTAGAAGACTTTCTTCTAACTCCGAATCGTCAATGCTGTCAAATTTTGATTTAGCCTCTTCCAACCTTTCAGCACCAATACGTCTACGAACACCCTTATCCGATAAGGCAAAAGTCTCCATAGCACAGAACGAAGGCAGTTTGCTTGGAGGCGTACCCTCTTTAGCATTCTCATCTTTACTGCCAAACAAGTGAATCCGTATCAGGTCAAAAGCATTTACGAGTAATCCGCTAACAGGGTCAGTACCATGGTGCGAAAAAGCGAACTTGTCTTCATAAACTACCAATCCCCCCGCAGTAGAGCCGTGCGTGTACGTGTAGCGGTCTTCGACAACCGTAGCTTCGTATAAGTCAGGGATAAAGGCTTCGATAGCTTCAGAGATAGAGTATTCCCTACAGAAAGCACCGATAGTGCCTGTTTTCTCTAGCGGATCGCCCTGCTTTTTAATATCGCTGTTGATAACCTCTTTTACCCTGTCGGACGTAGCCCACTCCGAAGCATTGCGCCAGTTAGTGTAACTACCTAATATCTCGTCAGCATCGAGCCATTTACCATCCTGCACCTCTGACTCAAAAACTCCGTCAATCGAAGTAGATGGCCAGTACATAAGACGTGCCGGTTCAAAGGTCGTATCATCAAAGTCGTTGATACCCAACGCCCCTGCAACCCTACGCGCGATAGCCACATATTCGTCAGCTAAGACAGTTCGGTTTAAAGGAACTACTAACCGTAAACGAGGACTTTCTGTAGTATGCTTGTGAGTAGAGTATATCAGTGCTGCACACTCGTACTGTAGCGTAAATATATTCCAAAAGCCGGGCTTTGCGAAATCGAGGTCTAAGGTAAGCATAGACCGGAAGGTGATATTTTCAGTTTTACGTCTGCCATTATTTACATAACCAGCCACAAAACCCCCTATATCCTTAATCTCCGCTTGCCGGACTTTCGTTGCGTTACTGTACTCCGATACCGTTTCATGTGTCCGGTAGGTTGTCGTTAATCTCTCCACAAGTTCCGACCATGTGAAACTTTCGTTCTTCCAATGCGTTTCTTTGCGTGATTTTCCTGTGGCAATATCGAGTTGCCCGTCAAATTTTAGTTGTTTCATAATTCTTCGTGGGTTTCTTCGTAGTACCTCTCAATAGCTTTTCCGTAAATGTAACACATTACGAATAAGAAAACAAACCCTATCAGTATAATAGATGCTATCATAGCTAATATAATTAGTAGAAGAGTCATACTGTCTGCATTTGAGGTTTCACATTCAGCGTTCTGTCTAAGACTGCAACAACCATGTG
>CAISTG010000027.1 GCA_903888345.1 Candidatus Buchananbacteria bacterium
GAGATGAAGGTCCGAACCGGTGTACGTTGAAAAGTGCTCGGATGAGGTGTGGATAGGGGTGAAAGGCCAATCAAACTGGGAAATAGCTGGTTCTCCCCGAAATATATTTAGGTATAGCCTTGTCGAATGAGTCGTGGTGGTAAAGCACAGTTTGAGTTTTTGGGGCGCAAGCTTACAGTACTTTTACTAACTCTGAATGCCACGATTTCGCTGAAGACAGGAGTCAGACTGTGGGGGATAACCTTCATAGTCAAGAGGGAAACAACCCAGACCATCAGTTAAGGTCCCTAAGTAACCGCTAAGTGGGAAAAGAAGTGAAAACGCACAGACAGCCAGGAGGTTGGCTTAGAAGCAGCCATCCTTTAAAGAAAGCGTAACAGCTCACTGGTCAAGTGTTATTGCGCTTAAGAATAAACGGGGCTCAAGCAGATCACCGAAGCTATGGTTTATGTTAAAACTTCGGTTTTAATATAGAGGTAGGGGAGCGTTCCTTGATAGAAACAAGCTTGACCGTAAGGACAGGTGTCGGATCAAGGAAGTGAGCATGTTGGTATAAGTAACGAAAAAACAGGTGAAATTCCTGTTCGCCGTAAGTCTAAGGTTTCCTTGAGATCGGTTTATCCACTCAGGGTTAGTCGACCCCTAAGCCGAGGCCAGTTGGAGTAGGCGATGGACAACAGGTTAAATATTCCTGTACCACCTAATGACGTTTGAGTGAAGGAGTGACGCAGGAGGATAAGTTGATTTGGTGAATGGATGCCAAACTAAGCATCAAGGAGAGCTCTATAGGAAAATCCGTGGAGCTATTATCTCTGAAGTGTTACGGGCATATTAATTTGAAAGAAGAGATATGTTTGACTGATTCCACACTGACTAGAAAAGCTTCTAGCGATGTTATTGGGTGATCGTACCGCAAACCGACACAGGTAGACGAGCTGAGAATGCTCAGGCGTTGAGATAATTATCATTAAGGAACTCGGCAAATTGGCCCCGTAACTTCGGGAGAAGGGGTACCTGGTTTTGTTATGAAGGCTTGTCTTTCAGAAGCATTAACAGGTTTCAATAAATTGGCCCAATCGACTGTTTAACAAAAACACAGATCTCTGCAAACTCGTAAGAGGAAGTATAGAGGTTGACGCCTGCCCAGTGCCGGAAGGTTAACGAGAGATGTTCGTTCTTCGGAGCAAAGCATTGAACCGAAGCCCCGGTAAACGGCGGCCGTAACTATGACGGTCCTAAGGTAGCGAAGTACCTTGTCGGGTAAATTCCGACCCGCATGAATGGCGTAACGAGTTGGGCGCTGTCTTAATGATACACTCAGTGAATTTGTAGTGCCGGTGAAAATGCCGGCTACCCGCAGAAGGACGGAAAGACCCCGTGCACCTTTACTGCAATTTGGCATTGATTTTTGAGTTTGTTTGTGTAGGATAGGCGGGAGACTTTGAAGCTGCGACGCTAGTTGCAGTGGAGTCAACCTTGAAATACCGCCCTTATAAGCTTAAAGATCTAACTTTGACCCGTAATCCGGGCTAAGGACAATGTCTGATGGGCAGTTTGACTGGGGTGGTCGCCTCCTAAAATGTAACGGAGGCGTTCAAAGGTTCCCTCAAGATGTATAGAAATCATCTTAAGAGCGCAAAAGCATAAGGGAGCTTGACTGCGAGACATACAGGTCGAGCAGGTGCGAAAGCAGGATTTAGTGATCCAGTGGTTCTGAATGGAAGGGCCATTGCTAAACGGATAAAAGGTACGCCGGGGATAACAGGCTGATCTCCTCTAAGAGTCCACATCGACGAGGAGGTTTGGCACCTCGATGTCGGCTCATCAC
>CAISTG010000028.1 GCA_903888345.1 Candidatus Buchananbacteria bacterium
ATTAAGCTTAATTTCCTTATTCATAATTGGAAGCACCCATCTCAACCTTTCTTCGAGAGCATCCTGAGGTAGTTTCGTACACATAGTAGCTGATTTTGCCATACTTTTGGAAAAACCGCCATATGTATGTACACATTACCACATGGACTTGACAACATTAGATAATTGTTATATGCTAGCGTATTAGGTTTGAATTCTCCTGTGCGACCAAAAGCCTACAAGCACAAACCGCCTACTATAAGGAGTCAAGTCATGGGATTTTATGTGAACCCCAAATCTGTCGACCAGAATGATTTTAAGGCCGTACTTGAGGCCAAAAATAGTGCCTTTGGCAGCATATCGATGGAACCAGCAACTGACCGAGCCAAAATCGAATTCCTTCGTGTCAACGGACTACTTGCCCCTGAAGGATTCGCGTTTAGCGACGTTCCAAAGGGTAAATTACCGGTGGTTCTGATGAACAGCGGCTGGTTCCTCGCCGCTGGTATCGCCTTCAGCGAATCGGAACTCCGCGCTTTTACGAGTCCCAATGATCACCGCGATCGTGTGATTCTACTGGTAGACATTGAAAAGTTGATCAAAGTTTCTGGAGAAGACTTTGCGAGGTATGCACTCAAAACCAATCTGGTTGATCGGGATGGTCGGTTTATCGGCTAACTAACCGGCCTTAGCACAAACAAAATGCCCTGCGGACTTCGGTCTCGCAGGGCGTCTTTTTATCAATTCTATTTAATTACTTTCGCGAATTGCTTCTTGCCTCGTTGCAATAATAATCCGACTTCAGGAATTTCAACTTTCAAATCAACCGTTGTTACTAAGACATCATCAATTTTCAAAGCTTTTTCTCCAATTAAGCGTCTAGCCTCTCCATTAGAGGAGGTTAATCCCGCTCGGCTAAACAAATCCAGCACGCCAATTTCCTGCTCACCACTAATTTTTATTTCCGGAATTTCGAGTGGCTTATCCTTTTCTTGGAATACGCGTTTGAAATTAGCTCGGCCCTTTTCGGCAGCAACTTCACCCAAATAGATCTTAACCACTTCATAAGCCAACTCAATTTTGGCATCACGCGGATTCATTCCGCCGTCTTGTAGCTTCTTTGCCAATGCGTTAATTGCCTCCATGGGCATGTCAGTAATAATTTCAAAGGCCGGTACAATCATTCCATCGGTCCAACTCATGACTTTGCCAAACATATCTTCCGGAGTATCAGTTAAGGCGATCATATTGCCCTCGGTCTTACCCATCTTCTTGCCGCTAGTGTCAGCCAGTAATTTAGTCGTCAAAACAAACTTTTCTTTATTCTTCATTTTCCGCATCAGCGTGCGGCCAGCCAACATATTAAACATCTGATCATTTCCACCAATTTCTAAATCAACATCCATCGCCACACTATCATAGGCTTGCATCAAAGGATACATGAATTCATTCAGATATAAATCTTTGCTTTCCTCCATGCGTTTCTGAAACATATCGCGCGCCAACATTTGTTGCGCCGTAAAATAAGCAGTTAATTCTAAGATGTCACTGAACTTTAATTTTGATAACCATTCATAATTATTTCTGAATGAAATCTTTTTGGTATCGATAATATTCTTAATCTGTACTTTCCAGCCCATGGCATTCTTTTTGACTTGAGCCGCGGTCAACGCTTTACGCGCTTGCGCCTTATCAGTTGGATCACCAACCATGGCGGTAAAACCACCATACAAAAAGATGACTTCATGACCTAAGCGACGAAATTCCTCCAATTTCTTAATTTGAATACCATGACCAATATGCAAAGAAGTCGCCGTTGGGTCAAAACCGCAATATAATTTTAAACGCTTGCCTGACATGAGCGCCTTCTTTAGGGTTTCTTTGTCGGGGTAGACATTTTCAACACCTCGAGTCAAAACTTCCTCGACGCGTTTCTCATCAGTGATTACCACGGACCTCTTTTTTAATATTGTCATATATTTCAGTGTCATTCCCGCGAAGGCGGGAATCTAGATTAATTTAAATATCTTTTTAGTTCCCGTCCCCGCCTTGCCACCATTTGAAAATATTGTGCTGATTTTAGACGGGAGTGAACGGCCCGCTAGGGCAAACCAAAACAGCGAAATGACAATGAAGCGTTTTTGGTTTAGTGAACGAAGTCTAAAATTCAGCCATGATTTTCAACCGGTGGCGACTTTTTCTTTTTGTTAGCTTTTTCTTCTTTCTAGAAAAAGAAAAAGTAAGGTAAATTTAAGAAAACTGGATTCCCGCCTGCGCGGGAATGACGATGCTGAGTGAATTCCCACCCCTGCCTACCAACAGGCAGGTTCGCGGGAATGACGCACGAGCTAACCCAAACTCTCTAATTGCGCTTTTAATTTATTTAATTTTTCTTGGGCCTCAGCCATCTTAGCCTTTTCTCCAGCCACCACAGCTACTGGTGCATTCTTAACAAATTCCTCATTAGCTAATTTCATTTCAATGCCTTTATAATATTTCTCGACTGATTCTAATTCCTTGTTTAAGCGTTCTTTTTCGGCAGCAACATCGATTAATCCAGCCAAATCTAAATATACTTCAACGGTTCCGATAATAGCAGCCGCACTACCCTTCGGTTTGTCACCAATCGCCGTAATTTCTAACGATTCTAAACGAGCCAACTTTAAAATAATTTCTTTTTGACTGGCAAGTAATTCTTGTTTAGTACCGGCAATTATTTGTGCTTTAACCCATTTGCCGGCATCAACTTTATTCTCCGCCCTTAAATTTCGCAAAGCAGAAATAATTTCTTTAACCAAATCAAATTCATTTTTGGCCTCAAGTGGTTTATCCAGATGTAATACATGCTTAATGGTATCCAGTAGCCCATCATGCTTCGGTTCGGTCTGGTTTTTTGGCCAACTCTCCACCATTAACATTCCAGCGCCTTCGAACTTTGACCAAATTTCTTCAGTCACAAACGGAATAAATGGATGCCACAATTTCAATAAGTTTTGTAAGATATAGAGTAAAATTTCTTCCTTACCAGTTTCAATTTTCGAAATTTCCAAATACCAATCAGCAAAGTCATTCCAAGTGAATTCTGTTAAAGATTCACTGGCTCCAGAAAAATCTGCCTTTTCTAATTGCCCTCCGGTAGTCAGACTCACTGCAGCTAACTTATCCAAAATCCATTTGTCAGCCAAAGAAACGGCCGTTGGTTTTTCGGTAATAATTTTAGGGTCTTCAATCAGTGAAAAAATATAGCGGGAAATATTCCACAATTTATTGACGAAATTTCGAGCGCCTTCAACTTTCTCTTCATAAAATCTTGAATCATTGCCGGCAGTAACGCCTTTAATCAAACTCAAACGTAAAGCATCAGTACCGTACTTTTCAATTACTTCTAATGGATCCAAACCATTACCTAGTGACTTCGAAAACTTGCGACCATCTTTTGCCCGCAAGATTCCATGAATGTAGGCGTCTTTAAAAGGAATATCATCAAGCGTATAAGTGGTCATTAAAATCATGCGCGCCATCCAAAAGAAAAGGATTTCATAACCCATTTGCATCCAAGTAGTTGGATGATATTTTTTTAAATCAGTGGAATCATTGGGCCAACCCAAAGTCGAGAAAGTCCAAGAACCGGAAGAAAACCAGGTATCTAAAGTATCCTCATCCTGACGCAATTTTGTCGACTGACATTTTGGACAGGCTTCAGGTTTAGTATCGCCATAAAAAATTTCACCGCAATCATCGCAATACCAAATGGGAATTCGGTGGCCCCACCAAATTTGACGGGAAATACACCAATCGCGTAGATTATCAATCCAAGACAAATAGATATTATGAAATCTGTCGGGTGTAATTTTAATTATTTTATCTTTATTGCCTTGATGACCAATAGTAACAGCTTCACGCATTAAGTCTTTCAAGGTTTTACCGCGACCCGGAATTTCTTTATTAACATCAATAAACCATTGATCCATCGGCAGGGCTTCGACAACGTCTTTAAAACGATCGGAAGTGCCGACATTATGTTCAATTTCTTCTTCACTAATATATAAGTTTTTGTCCTTGAGCCAAGCGACGAATTTTTCACGCGCCTCTAAAGTTGTTAGCCCCTCATATTCTTTACCAGCTGCTTTTAACATTCTGCCATCCTTACCAATAACCGGAATAATCCCAATCTCTTTATTGTTTTGATACATTTCAAAATCGATCTGACTATGAGCTGGGGTAACACCGACAGCGCCAGTACCATAATTAACGTCTACATTCTTGTCGCCAATGATTGTAATCACTAAGGGATTTTCAGCGCCAACTTCAACCGTGAACTTTTGTCCAATTAAATGCTTGTAGCGATCATCGTCAGGATTAACAGCAACGGCGGTATCGCCTAATTTAGTTTCTGGTCGAGTCGTCGCAATCGTAATCGGAAAATTATCACTATATTTAAAAGTGTAAACAGTAGTCTTTCTGGCTTCATATTCAAGTTCATCATCAGAACAAGTTGATTGGCCCTTTACGGACCAGTTAATAACCCGATAACCACGATATATTAAACCATCAGCAAACATGCGACGGAAGATTTCATTAACTGCTTGACTGCGTGTCTCATCAAAAGTATAAGCTAAGCGTGACCAATCACAAGAGGTGCCCAATTTTTTAATCTGGCCGATCATAATTTATTTATGATCTTCCGCGAATTCACGAATCTTGGCCACCAAACCATCACGCCCTAACTCCTGACGTGGATTAGCCATGCCCTGCTTCTTGAGATCTGTTTCAACTCGAGCTTGAGTCGCAACTGCGGCATGATCCGTTCCCGGGACGATCATTGCCCGTTTGCCCTGTAAACGCTGATAACGAATCTGAATATCCATTAAAGCATTTTCAAAGGCATGGCCTAAATGAAGAATTCCCGTGACATTTGGCGGTGGCATCGAAATAACAAAGGTCTCGGGTCGTTCACCCGGCAAGTTGTCAGGATTAAAATAACCAGAATCTTCCCATTTCCTGTAGATTCGATCTTCGACCACTTTGGCGATATACGCCTTTTCTAGTTCAATTTTAGCCATATTAGTTGATTTAAATATACTAGAATTTAGCAAAAAAATCAATCTTGTCGCCTCCCTTCGTTTTCCCTGGCTGTTATGTGACTATTTTATGCCAAGTAGGCGCCTTAATTAGCATAAATAGAACATATTATAGCAAAAACCCAGCCATAAAATGCTGGGTTTTTCTAATTAGTGAAATAATCGACCTGAACTAGCCTTACTTATCGTCCCCAACTTACTACTTTCCCATATTATACAACTGCTTGATTTCACTCGCAGAAAGGGCGCGGTTATAGATGCGGACGTCGTCAATGGAGCCAGAGAAATAACTATTTGCCGACGTATATCCAATATTTAAACTACCGGGGTCAGTAATGCTATTATTTGCGAGATTTCCAAGCGTCAAATTACCCGCCACAGAACCATCTAAATATACATATATCTTATCTGTCCTATCTAAAACAATCGACAAATTATGCCACCGATTATCGCGAAACGACTTATTGAGGGTAACTAACCCGTTAGAATATGTATCCAGTGCCGATTCAAAAGATAGATAAACACTATTATCACTTGTCCCCGTTAAAATTCTAAAACCGATATATTGACTTGCCTTAGCAATTATTGCCTGATAATTAGACGAACCGGCAGGCGTTTTTACCCAAACAGAATAAGTTGCATTTCCAACCTTTGGATTAAAAATATCATTGCTACTAATAACTAACTTACCGGAGTTCCCATTAAACTTTAACGCTTGTCCAAGTTTACCAACAACCGGTGCAGTTGTTTTGCCGAGCGAGACTAAGGTGCCAGTATTGCCATTACCGCTTTTGTCTGTCATGGCCAGCGTCGTCCAATTGATGTCCTTGCCATCCATCGTCCAATAACCAACTAGGCCGGAATCAAGCGTCAATGGTTTAAGTGTCGGGCTGCTGGCAGTTTTTGTTCCCGCTCCTTGATTGTATAATTGTTTTACTTCTGCATCAGACAAAGCCCGACTGTAAACACGGACATCATCAATTTGTCCATTCAAATAATTTGTAAAACTAGTGCCTCCCGCACCAGGATTTGCGCCAATTGTAAATGGCTCTGTGGTTGTAGTGACACTGCCACTAATACTGACCGTACTTGCTTGTTGTTTACCATTAATAAATAACTTGACTGTTGAGCCATCATAACTAGCCACCACATAATACCAAACATTGGCCACTGCATTGGAGTCAGCCACAACACTCCTATACCCACCATTGATAAGCGGATTCCAACTAAACTTGCCAGCGGAGGCGGTATTAAATTCAACAGAATATGCTCCCGACTCTGCTTTACAAATAATTGTTTGCGCACCACTAATCGTCGACAATTTCACCCAAGCAGAAAAAGTCATCGTGTTGGTCAAATTCAAATTATTACCCATGATAATTTTTCCGCTGGAACCATTAAATTTCAAAGCTTGCCCTGCTTTGCCAATCGCCTGAGAAGTCGAAGTCGGCATGTTCGTTAGTGTTCCATTAATACCACTTCCAGATTTATCGACGATGGTTAAGGCATTCCAATTAATATCATTATTATCCATCGTCCAATAACCAACCAGACCAGCATCTAATCCTGTCTTTTTTAAAGTTGGTTGAGAATTAATTATATCAGCACCAGCTTTGTAGAGATTTGTAATTTCGGTTGCGGATAAAGTGCGATTGTAAATGCGGGCTTCGTCGATTTTTCCGAAAAATAAATTATTTGCCTGGCCATAAGTCCATGATCCAAAAACAAGTTTGTCACTGGTGTATTTAATAGTTAGAGGAAGAACTTCAGAATTAGATAAAGCCCCATTTAAATAGGTCTTTATGGTAGTTCCATCATAGGTTGCGACTACATGATACCAACGGTTGAGGAGCACTGGCGGTGTCTTGGATTTGCCGTCATACCAGTTATTATCGGTCCCACCTAAGCCTAGTCCAAATTCTTGATTATTACTAAAATCAAGTGACCAACTCGCATACGGTGCAGCAGAGCCAGTTTGTTTTTGAATTATATCGGCCCCACTAGCTTTACCGGTCGCAGTCGGAAAGACCCAGACAGATAAAGTAAAAGTTTGACCAGGATTATAAACACCAGTATTACCAGTTCCAGCATCAACATACTGAGATGCGTCGCTCAAATTTATCGCCTTACCATTTTTTCCGGCAAGCCAACTAGGTTTAGGGGTTCCCACCAAAGTAGCGCTATTCTTATTACCCGAAGAATCATGAACCAACGTTCCACTTCCCTCATCAAAAGCCCAATACCCAACCAAGCCCTTAATCGTCGGCGCAGAATTAGTAAGTGCCATTACTGGAGTAATTACAAAAGCCATGATGACAGTCATCGCAATAAATACTGATATGGCAATTGTAAATTTAATTTTCATATATTCTTTTTGATTCCCCTCCTTTCCAGGGGGGGGTTAGGGGAGGTTCTGAAAGCCGAAATAGAGTAAAGAGTGAAAATAAGTTAACTAGTTAATTGTACACGTTCCAAAACCCCCTCTCCGCTTCGCTACACTCCCCCCGTTCGACTTCGCTCAGGGCAGGCTCTTGGAAAGGGGGAGAATAATTACACCTTGAAAATTTTAAATAATATAGTATAATACTTATATTACTATGTCAAAGACCCTGGTGTGGATACGTCCTCACTGGGGGCTTTTTCTTTTTGGGATATTTTCTCCAAAAAATTCACTTCCTCTACCTTTTCCTTTGTCTATTTTTCAAATAATTACTAATTGCGTTCATGTTTGTCATCCAAATTCTTCCCTCCTTATGAGCCTCAATCTTGCCTTGTCTAGCCAAAAGGTTTAAATATTTTTCTGAAAAATCAATCTGCCCACTAATTTCTGATAAGGACAAATATTTTTCTGACTTAGATTTAACGGGTACCAATGTTCTTAAATAAATATTAAGTGAACGCTCGATGGCTTGAGCCACAAAAGCCACAAATGGTTTTAGATTCCCCCTATCAGCCAATTCCAAAGTTTGATAATATTTTTTTCGATCATTTTTAAGAATCATCACCAATGGATAGCCATCCTGCATCAACAATAAATTCATAAATAATCGGGCTGTACGTCCGTTGCCATCAAAAAATGGGTGGATATTTACCAAGCGATGATGGGCTATTGCAGCTAATTCAATGGGATGTAATTTATTTTTATTATCTCTGAGCCAAATGATCAGATTACGCATTAAATCTGACACCTCAAAGGCTTCAGGCGGCTTATGGCTAGAGCCAGTGATAGCAACATTGCCCGTCCGATATACTCCTGCGTCATCCGAATCTGTGTCTCTTACAATTATTTGCTGAAGGTTCCTAATTAACGATTCAGATACAGTATGTCTCTTATCGTGCTCTATTAACTCATAAAGATAGTTCAACGCTTCATAATGGTCTTTGGCCTCTAAATGATCTTTAAATGATTTGCCCTTGATAGTAATACCTTCAGCAATTATCAAATATGTTTCCTTGAGTGAAAGTCGATTGCCCTCGATGGCATTAGAGTTATATGTCATTTCGATAGAAAATTGCTCTCGCAGTTTGGCCACAGCAATAGATGGCAAAGGACGCAATTTTTGTAATCGCCTGAACTTCTCATCAACTCGTTGTTTTAATTGTTGGTTAATATATGTCATAATGCTTAATATGGTATAGCTTAATTTATATGACTATACCATATTAAGGAATTTATGGCAAGTCATTTACTACTTATTAACTCCATTCACGCAAAAATGTCAATCTTTAGTGAATGAAAGGCGTTTTTAGCTCCAATTCACTCTTTTTTGCATTCCCCCCTCCCTTTACGAAAGAGCCTGCCCTGAGCGAAGTCGAACGGGGAGGGCTGGGGAGGGTTTGCCCCCTCCTTTCCAAGGAGGGGTTAGGAGGGGTTCTGAAAGCCGAAAGAAAGAGAAAACTTCTTACAACCCCTCTTCCGTACTCGTCACCGGAGTCACCTCTGGTTCAACTACGGGGAACAAACTAGATAAATCAATTACTGGTTCCGTAGAAGTTGGCTCGGGCATTGGCGGAGTCACTGGACTACTCGCATAAGCACAAGTTCCATCATCAATCGTCGCTGACGCATTATAATTAGTCGCGCTCGCGTCCAGACAACCAGCAACTGCGGTTTCTGTTGCGCCCGCTACAATACCATTACCACCACGGCCCAAAGCGATCCAGTCAAAATTCAAATCAGACGGTGCTGGTTCCTTCAACATAATCCAGAAGCTGGAAGTTGATTTATAGCGAATCAGATAATCCACAAACACCGGAGTATCGCTGGCTTGCAAGTTGGCCACAACTGCCGGGACAATACTATATGGTCTGACGAATTTAACTTCAATTTTTGTTTCACCTGTTTTAATTACTGTCATACCGGCGGTATCCGCATCCACTGTCAAATGATCTTGGAATTCCACTTCCTTTTTAAATACCACCTTTGATTCAAATCCTGCTTCACCGCGAACCGTAATCGCACCAAAGAAATTGGCGGACTGCGTGACGGTTAAACTGACTAGCGAGTTGGCATTAGGAGTTGCAACAGCAAGAGCGACTGAAGACGATGTTGGATTTTCCAAAACAGACAATCTCTGACTCAAAGCTTTTACACCGGTAAGAGCCACACTCGCCAAATCCATGGTAGAAATCACCTTGTCGTTATTGCCCAAGCCGAAGGCGCCATAGAAATCCTGGGCCATCGGACCAATGTGTGAGTTATCCATGCCTTGAGCCTTGTAATTCCATCTGGTGACTGGCAAATTATTGATCTTGTTCAAAATGTCATTCGGATCAACCTCGGCAAAATTCTCTTTGGCATTTTTATCTGAAACTGGATACCATTGCAAACCGTCTGAATATGCACCACCCGAGAGAGTCAAGAGATATGTAGCGGATGAAGTGCCAAGGCTGACATTACCATTACTGTTTACTACAAATATATTTTGATTAGTCGAAGTGGCGACACGGAGTAGGGTCGAAGCTGATGATGAACCGAAAACATTAAGATAAGCATTGGGAGTTGTGGTGCCTATACCGACGTTGCCACCTTGTGCAATTGTCAAACGTTCAAGACCCTTTGTCTTTATGTGAAAACCACCCCAAGTATCGTCATTATTACTATAAGGCACATCTAAGTAAGCATCCCAAAGCCCTCCAAAATACAACTTCATTACTGTTGTCCCACTATATGACATATTCCATGTAGGTTTACTACCATCTTTGTTATACCATCCAGTTGCAGCTTCAGTATTAAAAGTCCCCACAGGATTAGTAGTCCCAATCCCCACATTACCACCTGCCGACACATACAACGCCGGCGAACCACTTGCGGTATAAGCGCCGATGATTGGCTGAAGCGAAGTGGTTGAGGCATTTTGTAAAGTTAACAGCGCCGAAGCAGTACTGGTTCCGATACCTACGCCATAACTAGACAAGTCGCCATTACCGTCGGAAATACCCGAGACAGACAAGGCATAATTTCCATTTAACTGTGCAATGTAAGATAACTGCGTGCCAGCCACCGAGGAAGTCGTCACCGTCATATCAGCCCAACTGACGAGTCCCGCATCCGCCACAAACGACATCGCACCAGTTTGCAAATTATCAATTGAAGTTACGCCAGAGTTCCAATCATACGTAAGCGACCCATTACCCACCGACAAACCGCCGGCAATAGTTGAGGTACTGACCGCAGAATTTGCCAAAAAGCTATCAAAGGAAGCCACGCCATTTACAGTCAAAGGATAAGCCGGAGTGGTTGTACCAATGCCAACATATCCCGCTGAAGTCACATATAGTACTGGGAATGATGACGAGGTGTAAATGGAAAGTAAATTGGCATTGTTCGATGGACCAAAGAGGGTTAATAAACTATCTGGTGAAGTTGTGCCGATGCCAATCAGGCCAGTTTGAGAAATTTTCATGTACTCATTAGAGGCAGAAGAGCCAGCAAAGAATCTTAGACCATTAGCCTGATCAAGCATTATCTTCTGATACTTACTTCCAAGGTCACCAATCAAACCTGTTACAATGTCACTCTTTGCAATTAAAGTACCTCCACCATTTACTGCAACTTTAGAAATACCGCCAACATCAACTTCAAAAATATTAGTTGGATTACTCGTCCCAATCCCCACATATCCGCTATCACTAACATACAAAGCCGAAACAGAAGAGGAAGTCATCACGCTGAGAAGTGGAGTTGTAGAAGTGCCTTGAACAACGAGCTTGGCAAAAGGAGTGCTTGAACCAATACCAACGTTGCCTTGATTTGTAATAACCATTTTACTATTTCCACCAACCTGTGCGTCAAATAATAATTGTGGCCCGCTACCAACAGATGTTTCAGTTCGGTTAATTAGTAAATCGGTTGCTCCGGCAGTGCCTGATTGCAAATATGTAGGCCTTATAACAACTCCGTATTGGATGCCACTACTGCCATTCATGATATTGCTAAATCCATAACCTAATCCATAATTCGTCCCTGAATTAGGATTATTTGAAAATACATTAAATAATATACTGTTATACGCATTCCAAACACCTTGACCACTTCCATTATCTATATAGAGTGACTTTGATGGATTATTTAAACCCTTAAACCCACCTCCAGATCCAGTGTCCGGAAATCTAAAGAAACCAGTGTTATCAATTGCTGAAATAGCGGTTCCGCTGGCATTCTGCCATTCTTGTAAATTCGCGGTTTGCCCAGAGACTCCTTGAACAATTAATTGTTTAATATCCGACGACCCCGCAACATGTAACTTGCTGGCTGGAGTAGTCGTACCAATACCCACATTACCACCGTTGAAGTAGCTATTCCCCGCACCCCATATCTGAACCTGTTGCGTCTGTGTACTATCATACATTCTCAATATTGCGGCACTATTTAAGCCACCAACTTCAAAACTCGAAATGTGCCCACCCGCACCGCCACCCCCATATGTATACGCGACAATAGAACCAAGGCTGCCATTCAATTGAACTCTTGAGCCCGCATTCAATACTTCAAACTGCCCCAACGGATTACTTGTCCCAATCCCCACATTGCCAGCATCACTAACATACAAAGCTGGAGCGGAAGACGAAGTCATCACACTGAGAAGCGGAGTGGTCGAAGTACCTTGGACAACAAGCTTGGCTGTTGGAGTTGTGGTGCCAATGCCGACGTTGCCAGCATCTTTAATAACCATATTCACAACCGGGGTACTACCAGTCAAAAATGCCATCGAATAATTCGTCGGATTATTTTGTTGGATAGAAGTTCCATTATTAAACGAAAATGAATTTATACTTGAAAGATCTATCGCGCCATTTGCATTCATCGACACGGCAGGAATAATTGCCCCGCTTTGCTGTCTAAATTGCAAACTTCCAACAAAAGGAAGCAATACATTTCCGTTCACTTCAAGTTTCGCCGCCGGACTACTCGTCCCAATTCCAATATTACCATCAGTATTCAAAACGAACTGAACCGTGCTTTCTTTACTGGAATCTGCTCCAAGCGTTATTGGACGCCTACTTCCACTTCCACCCTGTTCACTGTAGATTGCATAATTATTTCCCCTTGATCTGACACTCAAAAATTCAATATTAGTGCCATCAGCCACTTGGTCAGTGTTGTATATGGAAATATCAGCCTTGTTGGTGGAATTATATCCAGTACCCTTTGGTATAATACTAATCGATGATTTGACGTTGGTTCCGCTTGATGGATAGATACTTAATGATCCGATGTTGTCATAGGTCGAACTATCTAAGAAAGATATTCCCCTGTTTATTCCAGAAGAGGCATCAAGCAAAATAGAATTTCCTCCGCTAACCTTAAGACTTCCACCAACGACTTCTAATTTTGCGGATGGACTCACTGTTCCAATACCAACGTTACCGCTATTTATTGCGAGCGCCGTATCTGTATATGTAACCAATCTTTGTCTTAGTGCTATCGCCCTACTGCCATAGCCCATATCACCTGTCATATCAAGAGTTATATAATAATTTCCATCCTTATCTTTCCAATAGAAATTATTTCCACCAGTTCCACCTCTTTCAACAAACCAATTTGTCGTTCCTATCGTATTGGTTAAACTAAATCCACTAGTATTAACATTTCCATTGACGGTTAGGGCGTAGCCTGGAGTTGTTGTGCCAATACCAACATTGCCGTTTGCCAGAATGCTCATTGCGGTAGTATTATTGGTGGAAAAATACAGTGGGCCATTTTCGTAATTAACTACCCAACCATTAACTCCTGCCAACTCAACAGATAAACCACGATTCACACCCGGACCAGTTGTCGAATCAGTAAGACGATATCTCGCATTTGTTGTTGCAGAATGTATCTGTAACAAGTCAGTGGGATTATTCGTCCCAATCCCCACATTGCCATTCTGCAATATCGTAAACATCGAAGCATCAGTAGATGAAGTGATTGTTAAAGGATTATAACCAGCTGTGCCTTTGACAGAGAGAGTGGAGATTGGGGAACTACTGCCAATACCAACCAAACCGGAAGAGCTAATTCTCATTTGCTCAGTCGTTCCATTTTTGAACAAAATATTATAGCCAGCAGTCGTGTTGAGGGTTGTGTCAATATTTGAAAGACCACTGGAGCCAAAGATCCAACCAAAAACCGTTCCGCCTCCGGCAATTATATTACTTCCGTTTGCCCTGATGGTGCCATTAACATCGAGCTTATAAGTTGGCGTCATTCCAATTCCCATATTACCAACATCGCTAACATACAAAGCCTGAACAGAAGAAGAAGTCATGACACTGAGAAGTGGAGTGGTTGAAGTACCCTGCACAACAAGTTTGGCAACTGGAGTACTCGAGCCAATCCCGACGTTGCCATCAATGATAGAATTTCCAGTCACTCTGTTATCTCCATATACTTTCCAAACATAATTCGTGTCTACTGCACCCATCATTGATCCATATCCACTGGTCTTAACTCTAAATATTGGACCAGCGCCACCAGTTCTAGCGTCTGATGCAATAGAATATATATCGCCCGTGTCAGAATACAAACCCAAACCTTGATTAATAATTCCAGCAGAACCAAGATTTGAAGTTGGCGAAGTTCCAAAAGCCGTCACACCAGAAATATAGGCCAAACTTACTTCTTTACCGACGCCACCAATTTGTAATTGACCATATGAATTGGAATTACTTTGAATAGTAATCTTGGAATCCAAGCCAGAGCCAGAGCCATAAAAATTAGCGAGTGAAGCAGGAGCTAATCCCCCAGCTGCCTGATGAACATCCAGCTTGGCAATTGGTGAACTAGTACCAATTCCAACGGCCCCATTGGCCTGAACCACTAATTTTGCTTGAGATAGAGCATTAGGTTGAGAGGTTGTTCCGCCAGAACCGGCGACACCAAAGACCAACTTATCCATTCCCTGAATAGAATCATAATAATGGAAAATGGCACTGGCTCTAGTGTCCGAGTTACTAGCCCAATATTTAGCTAAAACAATATCCGCTCGAGGTACGTCGTTGACATTAGTCGATTGAATAAATAGGGCTGATTGAGGACTTGTTGTTCCGATACCAACGTTGCCATTACTCGATAACACAGACAAAGCACTGGAGAATGATGCCGAGTTATTTCTTTTCTCTAGTGTCCATACCATACTTGATTGCCCCGAGTCATAATATGCCCTTTGCCTATATCCATAACCTGAACCTGAATCGCCTAAAGCAAATTCTATTCCTTGTTGACTCGCCACACTATCTAACAATATTCCGCCAGTATTTACGGCTGTAGCCAATACTCCACCAGTCGCAACATTAGTAACTCTCAACTGTCCAGCCTCAACCTGCAGTTTACTACCTGGAGTTGTCGTACCGATGCCGACGTTACCGCTATTATCAAGACGAAACCGTTCAGTTCCCCCTGTATAAAATTGAAATATACTACCAAACCTCATATAGTTATTCGCATCATACGCCCAAACGTTTCCTAAGCTGCTGTTTAGAGATATTTTTTGCGCAGTGGTATCTCCAAATATACTTCCTCCCGTAGAGAGAGCGATATTTCCTGCAACATCCAACTTCTGTGATGGGCTCGACGTCCCAATACCAACGAAACCAGCATCACTAACATACAAGACCGGAGCGGATGAGGAAGTCATCACACTGAGTAATGGCGTCGTGGATGAACCTTGGACAACAAGTTTAGCCGTGGGAGTGGTGGTGCCGATGCCGACAAGACCAGTATTAGTTAATGCAAGACCAGTAGTAACTACTCCAGTCCAATATTGTAAATTTATCCCACTGGCATAATATACATTCCCAGCATTAAGTGTCATTCCTCCCCCATTTGCTATTAATTGTCCTGTTGCTCGAATGTTACCAGTAACGTCCAGGGCATTACTCGGATTCGCCGTCCCAATCCCCACATTACCATTCTGCAAAATCGTAAACATTGAAGCATCAGTGGAAGAAGTAATGGTTAGAAGATTAGTTCCAGCGATGCCTTTGACAGATAGAGTTGACGCTGGTGAAGTAGTCCCGATACCAATATTACCGCCATTGGGATTCAATAATAAACTATAACTTATTGCTAGATTTGTTTTATCTGTTGCTTGAATCCAAGATTGATATGTTGTTCCGCTGATATTTCCAAAATCTAAAACATTATTGAAATTATTTTCAATTCTAAAGGCACCATTCTGAATGACCCCAGAGGAATTCGGATAATTTTGACCTGATTTATATACATCCAAAGTTTGATTGGGATTGTTTGTCCCAACCCCCACCTTACCACTTCCATCACTTCCCTTTATAAATATACTTGGATTACCTCCAGCAATATTAAATGAAATATCGCCACTGGTAGCATTAGCTGCACCCGAAATATTGGTATTAAACAAGAGACTCGCAGTTGTGCCCAAGGTTGAAAATATAATTTTATCTGCCATAGCACCGTTGGCGTAATTTGAAGGATAGTATTCAAAATTACCAACACCGACTCCAGCACTATTTTGAAGTTGTATGCCAGTGATAGCAGTTGTCCCGGTGCTAATGTTTTTTATACTGATCCCTCTTAAATATAAATTGTCAGAATACACTAAGGAAAGAGGATTTGCCGGGCTCGCCGTCCCAATTCCAACGTTGCCACCAGTCTGAACATACAGAGCATTGTTGATATTTGCATAACCAGTTGCGCCTGAGGTCACACTAATATTTTGAGTACTTCCAATCCAGGCAGAATCAATGCCTCGGGTTTTTACATTATTAGTCACGTAGGCGTCGCCTACCACTGCCAATGGAAGCTGTGGACTCGCCGTCCCAATTCCCACATTACCATTCTGCAAAATAGTAAACATTGAATCATTAGTGGACGATGAAACAGTGAAAGGATTAATTCCTGCTGTTCCCTTGACAGAGAGAGTGGAGATTGGTGAAGTAGTACCGATGCCGACAAGGCCGCCATTTGGATTAAGGACAAAATTAGTAATATCAGACCCATTACCTGTCGCTTGCAATTGGGCATTAAGTCCTGTTCCTCCCCCGTTTATTTTTATTAAATTCGTACTATAACCCGCCCAATTATCTGAATAAAACGTACCACCATGAACATAGATACTCCCATTTACGTCCAACTTAGCAGCTGGAATCGCCACCCCAATACCCACATTACCATTCTGTAAAATAGTAAACATTGAAGCGTCGGTAGATGATGAAACAGCGAAAGGATTAATTCCTGCCGTGCCCTTGACAGAGAGAGTGGAGATTGGCGAAGTAGTACCGATGCCGACGTTGCCATTCGGAATAATTGTCCTGCCAGTACCAGCTGGCGCAATATATATATCATTATTTGAATATAGCGCATCTATTCGGAATACTCCATTTGCTCCATCCCATCCAACCCTGCCTCCATTTGTACCATTGCTCTGGAAATATGCATAACTTGCCTGTCCTCCACTTCCATTGTGACCGATATTGATTACCTGACCATTTGTCGCGGTTGGATCCATAGACAATATATCGAGCATATATGCGGGCGTGGCCTTCCCAATCCCGACGTTACCATTTTGCAAAATCGTAAACATCGAAGCATCAGATGAAGATGAAACAGTGAAAGGATTAACACCAACTATGCCTTTGACGGAGAGCGTGGAGACGGGAGAACTGGTGCCAATGCCGACGTTGCCAGTATTCGTGATTCTTAATCTCTCGGTATCTTTAACATTGAAAGTTAAATCCTTTGTGCTGTTCTGTAATTGAATATAGGCACGGTTAGCATTCAAACCTCCAGTATCCCTAAAGAGAATAGCCGGACCAATAGCACCTGGTGTAGTATATTGAATGTATCCATTGAAAGACCCCGTACTATCATATAACTTTGCGTTCAATAGACCTCTAGATAATCCATCCTCCGCAAGGTCATAGCCTCCCATAGACAAATTTCCAGAAATCTTAAGACTGTTGCCGGTAGAAGCATTGACTCCAAAAACTTGAAGGGGCGAGTCTGGGGTCGTCGTGCCAATGCCGACGTTGCCCGAGCTACCAATTGTTAATTTAACTGTGCTATTAACACCAAACCCGATTGGTGTTGCTCCAACACTCAAAACAGTCGCTGTGCCACCGGAATAATTTAATTGCCCATAGGCAGTGGACGTCGATCCCCATTGAACCGGAATATTTCCGGAGCGAACATCAAGAGTTGCTGTTGGTACCGCGGTACCGATACCAATATTACCCCCTCCACCACCTAAAACAACATTACTGGTGTTGGAGTTATTAATATAGAAGGTTCCACTCGAACGAATCGAATTTGCATTAATCAATACGGAGTTATTTGCCCCGTCGCCGTAAATTCTAATATCTGGCCATTCAGCAGCGACTCCTCTAATATCTACTTTGGTGCCAGGACTCGCCGTCCCAATACCAACATTCCCATTTTGCAAAATCGTAAACATCGAAGCATCGGTGGATGATGTGATTGTTAAAGGATTGGTGCTGGCCGTGCCTTTGACGGAAAGAGTGGAGATGGGTGAGGTGGTGCCGATACCAACGTTACCACTTTTAGCTATATACATTCTAACAACCTGATCAGTCGAGAAAATCATATCGTTAGACAAATTTGAAGTCTCTTTAATGCTTGAGTTATCAGCCGCGTTGTAATCAAAGTTTATTGATTTACCAGGAGTAAGATAAAGATTATTAGCAATATCAAAAGACGAGGCATACACGGTGCCATTGATACTCAAGGCATACCCACTGTTTGCTGGAATCGGTGTTCCAATATCTACCGTTCCGTTTGACCTAACTGCCAATAACGATACGCCCGTAGATGAGGCAATAATAAATGGATTTACACCAGCGGCACCTTTGACGGAGAGTGTGTACGCCGGAGACGAAGTGCCGATACCGACAAGACCACTCTTATCTACAGTAAATAAATTACCTTGAGTACCTCCCGAGCTAGTTATAGTTAACAGTGAACTGGTTTGTGCCGCATTAGCCTTAATCGCCAGTGGGATTGCAGTTCCAGCTGATGCTGTAATTTCCAATATACCAGTCCCATTGTATCCATTAGAACTGTTGATACTAAAGCCGTGATTAGCGGTTAATTGTCCATAGGCATCAACAATAATCGAAGTAGCTCCAGAAAAATCCTTCAAAAGCAATTGATTGGTGCTATTGTTAGGTGAGTCAATTTCTAGTTTCGCACCTGGGCTCGTTGTCCCAATCCCCACATTACCATTCTGCAAAATCGTGAACATGGCTTCATTAGTTGAGGAAGTAACTAATAAAGGATTAGTACCCGCCGTGCCTTTGACGGAGAGAGTGGAAATGGGTGAAGTGGTGCCGATGCCAAGATGTCCACTCGGATCAAGTGTCATATACTGCGTCACAGATGAGCCACCAAACCATTTGAATGATCCTCCATTTCCTATTCCAACCGATTTGAACCACAAGTCGGAAGCTGTTCCAACTCCGATTGTACTGTCGTAATTTGCAGCAGCATCTCGATAGAGAATTATCTTATCTCCATTAGCGTTAGTATTATACGCACCTGGCGCACTAAATCCTCCGGCGTTTATTTCAATTGCTTTCCTGTCTGTAGCGGTTGTAGGATTTCGAGAACCAATAGAAAGTAGGTTGTTTGGCGTTGTCGTCCCAATACCAATTCTTCCATTAACCAACAAATTTTCAATTGTATTGGTTGCCGTAAACACATTTTGATTGCCTAAATAGGCCACAGTATTGGAAGCGTTATACCAATTATTCCACAGCGTGGTGGAGACAGCATTAATTTGGAGATACGTCGTGGAAGCATAACCGTAGGTGAGGTAACTTCCCGAAGATGAAGACGAGACGCCGGCCAAGTCCGCAAAGGTTGGCAAGCCCAAGGTTGAAGTCGCAATGGATAAGGTGTTGCTAACATTAATAAGGCCCGCACCAAGTAAACTGCCAAAATATTCTCCACCCAGTCCTAGTCTCGATCCAATAGAAACCGTTCCAGTCGTGGTGGAATTACCGTTGACTTGCAGATTACTCATGGTGGCCAGATCAGCCATGAGCGAATTAATCGAAGCGTTAAAGAACGTCCAATTACCAGTAATTGTTTCGCTCACATTCTTTCTGGGAACAATAGAGAAATCCGTTCCGCCGCCACTATAGGTATGAGGCCAGTTAAAGACATTAGTACCAGAGAAATCAATAATCGTTCCCGGCGCAAAAGCCAAAGTGCCCGAAACAAAATTGTCACCAACCAGCGACGCTCCCACCTTTCCAGTAGTAAAGAAATTCTTCATGATGAAATCAGAAGTTTGCAGGTAAATGCTACTAGTACTATTGGCACTAGCTTGTCTCACTGAATTATTGCCCGCAGTTATCCCATCAGTCGCCACAGGATTTGCCGAAGTCTTGGCCGTCTTGTTCGGCTTATTAGTGACTGCCACCGTAGCTTTTTTAACTTTAGCATTAGTATTTACAGTCGAAGAACTTTTTACTCCGGTAGTCTTGTTGGCCGCTGGTATCAAATGATTATTGACAGTATTAGACACGGTCACTGGCGTTCTCGGCGTCATTAGTTTCGACCAGTTAGCCATATTATCGGTGACGGCTTTGGTAATAATATTGAAATTACTAGTAATCGATTCACTAATTCCGGTTAATACATTCGATGTGAAAATATATGCTCCCCCACCGGCTGAAACAGTTTTGGTGGAAATTTTATTTGATAAATTATTTGCTTGAGTATTTATGAAAGCGCTTGATCTTAAAACAGAATTATACAAAACAGACGTCAAGCTCGTTTCTGCTTTCTTTGGTGTACTAGTGGCGGCTTGAGCAAAATTTGCTAACCCCAACGGAGCGATCAGCAACCAAGCCGCCACAATTACAATAGGCACGACAATTAAAAGCATGGCAAAAACCGGCTTACCGGATAAACCATGCTGGCGGGAAATTAAATTGTTCGACTTGAACCAATTCATATTTATTTTCCTGTTTTCTTAACGCTCTTCTTGATCTGTTTGGAATAAATGAACTTAATCAGATCACACTCAAAAATACGGTAAGTCCGTCTTCCGACCTGACTAACCGGCAATTCTCCGGAATCAATCCAACGATAAACGGACTTGAGGGAGACCCCAAGCCGTTTGGCTACTTGTTCCATTGATAGCAAATCGTAATCAGCCATATTTTGCTGGGGATGAAGTTATCCCCATATTTTTTTATGCTGATTTAATTATATTAAAAAATGTCCGCTTATGTCAAGCGGTTAGATTATAAAATACTAAATGTCTTTAAATGTCCTCTTATGTCCACTCTGATAAATATAGTTATTACCTTAATTTAGACAAAATCGCCTTAAAAGTGCATAAAGTACTTGACAAAATATATTATGTATGCTATACTAATATATCGAACCTTGAAAACCACAGTCGTTGTTTTGACTGTGTTTACCAAATATTAGACGACAACAAGGAGAATTTCCATGATAAAGATTACGACCGCGATCCAGGCCTTTTACGCTCTGACCACTGGGGCCATCACCTGGGATGACCTCAAAAAGCAAAGCCAGTCGCTCTACGACGAACTGGTCCGGTGGACCACGGAATCGGCCTATGTCCAGGCCTGGATAATTGAAATAGAAGCACTCCATTTCAATAACCGGGCCGACGATTACGCCGACCAGTCGAACGACGACGACCTGAGCATCTGGGACTACCTCAACGAGCTGGATCAGGAAATAACCGAATCCCAGCAAGATGAGTACGACACGCTGGTGAGTCGGGAAGAGCAGAAGACTCGTCGCCAGCGTCGCATCAGCAAGCGCCTTTACAAGCGCCGGCTGCTGGCTCAGGCCAAAAATCGCTTGGAGCTTAACCTCCTCGATGACCGGCTCTTCGATGATTCGGATATCGGCTTTGCTCGTCATGGCTATCAGTCCAAGTACGACGCGGAAACGCATCACTATGAGCTGATTCCGCTCTCCGAAGCCGACCACCAGGGTCTGCCGCTCTGGCAAATCGAGTCAGAAATGGCCATCGACCACGCCAATCGCTGGGATACGTGGAATAACTTCTACGACCGGCGGGCGGGCGCGAAGGAAATTGAGTCCCAGCTGCGCGATATGCTGACGGTTGACACGCCGACTCAGACTGAGGTAGCCGTTGACCAGAAGGCCATTGACGCCGAAGCCGCCGAAAAGCGGTCCGCCGAAATCCGCCAGAAGCAGCGTCGCATCGAAGAGCTCAATAGCCTGATGATGCCCGAAGACGGCCGAAATGTCAGGCAGCAGTATGACTCTTTTAATCGGTCCCTGCGCCAGCAGATCAAGCACCTCAAGACGGACATCGAAGAACTGAGAAGCTTCGCTGCCTAAAACCGCAAAGTACAAACCAGTGCCCTCACGGAATTATCCGTTGAGGGCGCTTTTCTTTTCAGATTTAATTTTAAATTATCTAAATTTAGCCAAATATTTATTTAGCGATTAGCTATTGACAAAAAATACAATATATGATATAATTTTTCATTGGACATTAACAATCACAGTGATATTTTATGCTGTGTTAAGGTATTTTTTCTAAAATAATTGTCGGTAAAGCCGAAACAAGAGGAGAAAGCATCATGAATGTTGATCTGAGAACCGTTATGGTCGACAAGCCCGCGGTTGATTGGTCCAAGCTGGAACGGGAAGACCCCCAACAGTTTGAATACATCGTAGCCGCGACCACTGATCTTGCCTACCGGCAACGACGAACGGAAATCTTCAATCAGTGGGAAACTCATAATGACGTTGATAACCTCGCCGTCATCACTGACGAGCAATTCCGTACCTGGGGCCAATACTTTTCCTACGAGGACTGGTATCGGACCTTCAAGTTCGACCAGCCTGACTATGCCAATGATGTGGACGAAGATTGGTTTGATGGCCGTGATGACGAATGGCCGGATCTTTATGCGCCGGAAACGCATGCCGATCGGCGAGCTGATGACTGTGAAGAATTCGCCCGCGACGAAATGCGAGAGTCCAACCGTCGTCACGAGCGTCATCTGCTCCTGAGTTGGTATGCCGAAAAGCGTCATCTCAATGAGATCGCCCGTGCTTCCGGCTACTACCCGCTCGACGAAACCGGCAGGGTCTATGGTAATGATGATGGCCAGACTTGCGAAGCGCGCAAGCTCGCCGACAAACGTCGACGTGCAGTTCACGCCGAAAAAATCGACCCCAGCAGTCGCCGACATCATTACTACGCGATTGAACCGGTGCGAGCAAGTATCGACGAACAGCTGAAGGACACTTCACCGGTCAGTGGCCTGAGCAAACCGCGGTACAACAAGATACTGCGCAAACTGCGACGACACCTTTATTCGGTCTACGAATATTACTGGTATTCGGGAGATGCCAGCAATGGACGAGGGATCCGAAGCATTGAACGCCTCCAGCACCAGATTTTTAGAGTGGAAGAAAAAATGAAGCTGGCCAAAGTGAATCGCCAGCCGCGGATTTTCACCAACTACGTGGTTCTGGGGTCTGCTAACACGATCAAAGTCGTTGCCGATCCCAACGACTACCTGCTCGGCTGCGATCCGGACGAAGACTTCGCCGCTATCGATCGCATCAACGAAGCGGACGATGATGACGACTATATGTACGATGATTTGCCGGATATCGATCCTTTGGGCGATCCATTGGACGATGAAGTGGATCACGAGTGCAGCCACTACGACTACCTCGACGACCTCTACCCCGACTTCTTTGCAGAAGATCGGGCCATGTAGTAAACCAACCAAAACATCCAAAGGAGATTGCACCATGAAGAAAGCCACTCTCGTACTGATCATGATGGTTACTATGCTTGGGCTGACTGGATGCCCTCCACCCAATGACGGCCCGACAGCGAGTGTCATCAAGAATGTTGCAACCGAAAAGCAGATCGTCTTCGACGCATCAAATGTCACCACGGTCGGCAACAACTCCTACATCGCGATCAATCAAAAAACGAACTATGAGTATTTTGAAAACCCGCGATTATGCCTAGACATCATGAATGAGTTTGAAACCTCTCATCCCGAAGTGATTGTTAAGGATTATAAAATTGAGGTCCGCTATTACGAACATAGAACGGATCGACTACTCGGCATTTGGGTTCATCACCAACCCAAGAATCAGTCCAACCCGTAACATTTTCGCACAAACCAAAACGCTCCGCTAGGTAAAACCTGCGGAGCGTCTTTATTTTATATAATTTTGTAATTTTTGTTCCCGTCCCCGTCTTGCGACCATTTGAAAATATTGTGCTGATTTTATGTGGGAACGACTCAAAAATTATCGCAAGCGACAGCGTCAGATAATTTTCAGGAGTGAAGCATAATCCGCCGCGGCGGACAGCCATGATTTTCAACCGGTCGCGACTTTTTGGTTACTTTTTCTAGAAAAAGTGACAAAGGTCAATTCAGGTGAAACTGGATTCCGGGTCAAGTTTACCCTGCTGTTAGGCCTGAGGGCCCGGAATGACGACGGAGGAAGAGTTCCCGCCCCTGCCTGACGGCAGGCAGGCTCGCAATGACGAGACGACTGGCAATGACGGTGAAGCTATTTCTTCCCACCCCAATCTGGCATCGCCACCTTACCGGCTTTGGCCGCAATATACTTATAGGCCGAGAGCGCGGCTTTAGCGCCTTCACCGGCGGCAATTACCATTTGCTTAAAGCCAACATCAGTACAATCGCCAGCGGCAAAAATTCCTTCGACACTAGTCTGAGTTAATTTATCAGCTATAATTTCACCGCGTTCATTTAGATCGACTAATCCTTTAAGCCAACCAGTTTTTGGTGCTTGGCCAATTTCCACAAACACCCCATCAACTACCAACTCACGCTTATCAGCCGACTCTATGTGGGCTAACTGCAGTGCCTCAACCTTAGTAGTACCACTGATTTCAGTCGCAGTGTAACAACAAACTACCTCAACATTACTCAGGCCCTTAATCGTCTTAACTAAGATTGATTCACCTCTAAATTCTTTGGCCTTAATAATTAAATAAACTTGAGTCGCTAACTTAGCTAAATACTCAACTGCTTCTAAAGCTGAATTTCCATCGCCAACGACAGCGACTTTTTTGTTTCGGAAGAACGGACCATCACAAGTCGCACAATAAGAAACACCTTTGCCAATCAATTCTTTTTCACCTGGCACACCCAAATCCTTAGGCGTTAAACCAAAACCCAAAATTACTGCTTCGCTAGAATATTGAGCGCCATCGGTTTTGATGACAAATTCAGCGGCAGTTTTTTCAATTTGTAAAACTTCAGCTGATACGAATTCAGCGCCCCAGGTTTCTGCCTGAGTTTTCAGATTATTCGCCAACTCAAAACCAGAAATTGACTGTGTGCCTGGCCAATTTTCTACTTCATGCGCTAGAGCCATCTGTCCGCCAACGGATTTGGCAATTATTAAAACTTTTAATTCGCGGCGTCGCGCATAGACCGCTGCTGTCAATCCAGCTGGCCCAGCACCAATTATAATCAAATCGTAATTCATATCTCAAATATTAAATTTATCTTTCTCAAGTAACTCTGGCACACTGAATAATCCCATCAACAGGACCACCAGATCCTTCGTTTGAACTCAGGATGACAACTAAGGCCTAAGCTAGTTTTGCTAACTCGGCTTTCAAGACTTCTTTGGTTTGCAAACCAACTAAAGTTGCTTTTGCTTCGCCACCCTTAAAAATTATAATGGTCGGGATTGACATCACACCATACTTTTGGGCTGCGGCTGGCGCTTGATCAACATCTAACTTGCCAACCTTAGCTTGACCCGTTACTTCTGCTGCCAACTCGGCCACGATCGGGCCTTGCATCCGGCAGGGTCCACACCAAGTAGCAAAAAAATCCACTAAAACCGGTAAATCAGCCTTCAAAACCTCGGCTTCAAAATTAGCATCATTAAAAATTACTTCTGACATATCTTTTGTTATTATTAATTAAGTGCTTATATAATAGCAACTTTTAGCAGAAAAAACAATCAGCCATGAGACTGATTGTTTTTAGGTTAAGGGAGTTTTTGTATCCGTATCAATTGGTGGTGTCGTTGGTTCAGCGGTAGTAGTTTCTGGCATTACTGCGGGCGTTGGAGTTGGCAACTCCGGCGCTACTATTTCTGGCGTTGTCGTTGTCGGTAACTTAATCAAAGCCAAATCACGCGCAATAATATCATCTTTTGTCGCGCCTTGAGTCAAATCGATGATTGGAGTTTTAGTGGTACCATAACCATCCTTGTCGGCCATCACATAATACTTATTACCGCCAACCAAGAAACCATATCGGCCTTGACTGTCGGTGACATAATATTCAAGCATGCGACCATATTCAGAGGAAAAGATTCTAGTAATTGATTTTTTGAGCGGTTGTTTTGAATCCGCATCATAAACAACGCCCCACTTTTTGCCAGACTTCCTTTGCGCTAAGCGACGGAAGTAAATCAAAAATACTAAATGCAAGATAACTACTCCCAAAGCAACCCAAGAAGGGAAAAGTGCGAGATATACAAGAGAAAAAATTGGACCCAGCCAGCTCAAATATCGCGCCTGCCGTTCTTTCGAAAAATGTTTAATAATTTCGGCATCGGAAATTTGGCGATCGGACGGATCAAGCGGTATGTTAGCAATAATTGCCACCTTCTGTCCCGGTGCGACTTTGATGGTATCGCCATAATATAAATCCAGATAATTACCATCGTCGCGAGTATTCTTCAGCAACTGATCGGGGAATTCAAAATTGGGTTTTTCGACGCGCAAATAATATTCACCAACATCAACCAAAAAGATATAGCGACCATTATGATCAGTAACTCGCGAAGCGACTAAGCGATTGGTCTTGGTATCATATAAACGCACTAAAGCTAAATCAACCGGCTTCTTGGTGATTGAATTATAAACGACACCCCAACCCTTGCGGCGGAAGAATAATTGGAACGGTTGCGTAAATAAGAATTGTAAGAGATACCACCAATTCCACCAGGGTACCGCCACGACGATATTAGCGACGGAAGCCGCCACGGTGACGACGGCACCAGCTTGAGCGGCCGGCGTCTTGGCAATTTCTTGCACTGGTTTCAAAGCGGCTTGGATCGGCTTAATCACATCTTCCGTAATCACACTAATAACCAGTGGCGTCTCCTCCTGTGGTTTAGTGGCCTCGAGCCAACCATAAACCGTTTTGATCACCTGATCATTTTGATTATAAACTAAAATTGTTGCCCAATACTTGGCCTCTTGATTTAAGCCTGGCAAACTAACCAAATAATAGCCGGAAGCCTGCCCGTATTGAAAAGGATAACTGACAACTGTTCCGTCAACACTTAAATTCAAAACTAACTTTTTAGTTCCCGGTGGCGCTTGAGTTGCTGGCAAGCGAATCAAAGTTTCTAAATTAGTCGAAATATTTACACTATCAGCAGCGGAAACGGTTAACGCTTGATCATTTTGTAAAAAATCAAAATCCCTAAATAGTAAATCAAAACCAAGCGGTGGAGTGGTAGTTCCATAGGGCGGAGTAGAAGTAACAAATGGGGGTGTCGTAGTGCCATAGGGCGGAGTGGAGGTCGGGGTACTCGTCGCTGCTTCTTCAACAAACGGCCGGCCACTGAGGCTAACCCCGCTAGCATGAAAACCGGAATTTCGATAAGCAAAAACAGTATAAAAATATAATTGGTTGTTAACTAGTCCTGTATCCGTAAAATTAAACTCGGAGCCACTGGCATAGCCACGACCAGAAAATACGAGCTCGCCACTAGTAAATGATGGTGTACTAACTAATGACCGTCGGATATAAACACCAGCATAATCAACATCATCGGGCTCAGTCCAAAATAAAGTTAACTGTTGATCACCAGCCATTAACCGCAAATCCTTAACATTAACTGGCGTCGTGGTGGTTAAATAGGGCGTTGCTTGCACCCCAACACCACTAGCGACATTACTCGGAGTCGAAGTGTCGTAAGCAAAAACCGTATAATAATATAAAACACCATTAACTAAACCAAGATCATCATAGCTAACCTTGTCACTATTATTAACTGCTGTACCTGGGCCATTAAAAACCTCACTGCCCTCAGTTAAAGAAGGAATCGAACTAGTCGAACGACGAATTGAGACGCCAGCAAAATCCACGTCAGTCGGATTAATCCACGATAAGAAGATGTGACCATTGCCAGGGTCGGCAGTCAAAGCGGTAACATTATGCGGCGCTGTTAAATCAACCAGGGTTGTTGCTGTAATGAAATTACCATCATTAGAAGTCGCCGAGCTTGGAAAGCTGTCAGTGCAAGAGATTTGAAAATGATAAGTCGTTGCGGGTAGCAACCCAGTTAATGAAGAACTATGATTTTTGATGGCTTCAATTTCTAGTGACGTTGCCGCCCCATATTGATTGGTTAATCCCCATGAAACTTTACAGATAGCATCATAACTCGTCGTCCAATTGATTTTAGCGCCACCATTAGTAATATCCGAAACATTAATATTATCAATGGTTAGAGTGTGCACACTACCACCACAATTAGTACAGCACTGCGTTTGGCAAGAGCTATTACAGGTTGACGGGCAAGTACCGTTACTGCCTCCAGCATCGCAAGCTTCTCCCGCTTCGATAGTGCCATTACCACAATAACAATCAAGGGGGCAGCTAATATTCGTTTCACCGACAGCACAAACACCATCAACTTTGCAAGTGAAAACATCGACGCCTAAATTTACATTTCCTGTCGCTAAAACAGGCGAAATCCCTAAAAGGAAAATCGCTAGCACTGGCAGCAAAAATAATTTAATTTTTAGGCTCACAATTCAAGCTTAATTAGTATAAGCGATGACGTTCATATCAGCGGTATAAGTACCCACAACTAAACTGGATAAGGCACCCGCCTCAGCGCGAAACTTCAGTGTCGTGGTAGCGCCCAATGGATAATTTGGTGCCAGCGATTGCGCAATAGTTTCATAGCTCAGAGAAGTGCTATCCCAACAAGTATCCGCCGTATCGGCTCCGCCACTTTGATTGCAACTAGCGCCATTATCTTTATAGCGACTAACAATGTCATGACCTTCGGGAGTAAAACCAAATTCGGCCGTCGTCGCCCCCACCGTCCAAGTATAATCGGGCGCTACGCCAGCAACAGTATAATCATTAAAAAAATTGAATGCTGTCTTCTGTAAAGCCGGACTAGAATTGGCCCTAAGTTGCAAGGTGTAGCCAGCGCCATTATTAGTATTAACTGCAAAAGCAAGCGACGTGCTGGCAATGCCACCGTAAGCTAAATTTATATTCGGTAGCAAGGAGGCACTTAGTGGCAAGGTTAAACTAATCCAGGTCTGCTCCATTTGCTGATAACCCGCCTGCGTGACATAGGCCGTGCTCGTTGCTGGCCCAGTTCCCAACTCTCCCAAAGTCGATTCGCTTCGATAACTAGTAGAAGTACTCAAGCCACCAGAAAAATTAATCGAATCACGATCGATCTGGTAATTAGTAGAAGACATGACGATCGCCAAAACCGGAGTCGCCACAAATAACAGCGCCAAACTGAGCAATAAATAATTTATTTGATGATAGTTCATAGCTTAACGTCGTTTAAATTTTAACACCCAGCCGACAATCAAGCCGCCGACAATAATTATAATCAAACCGCCCACGTAGATTGGCCACGTCGGTAAGACGTAGAGGTTAACAGAGCGGCGATCGATAAAATTTCCATAACCACGACTTAAATTAATAGTCGCGCGATAAATACCCCAACCAAGCGGCGGTTGCCAAGTTTCTTGTTGCTGACGGGTAACCCCCGGCAATACAAAATATGGGAGAATTGGCTGACGATAAATTTGTTGCCCACTCCAATTAGTGATTGTAATATCGCCATGAGGGTTAAGATAAATATTGCCAGTATTCTTGAAACTGTAAGCCAGATTAATTGGAACTGTAGCGGACCAATTCTTAGAGCTAGAAAATTCAGTTAGTTGGCCAGACTCCGCCACAACACCTTTGACTCGCACAAAAAATAACGCTGCCAAACTGGCCGTTGTTTTGACTTGATTGCCGCTCTTTTTACTATCAGGTTGAGCTGAGATCAAAACTGCTCCATATAAACCACCCGGAGTGGTACCATTAGCAATCTTCACTAGCACCGGCAAGGTTATTTGTTCCTTAGACTTTAAAGTGAACTTAGAAATTTCCGGCAGCAACCAATTGGCAGCTGGATTAAGATTGGTTTGATCGCCAGTAAACTTAATTGTTTCCGACGAATCGGCACTGCTAGCAAAATTTTCAACTCGGACAATAAAACTCAAATCGCGATTAGAACGATTTAAAATGGAAATTTCCCGAACCTGCTCCTCACCAGGATTCAAACTCACCTCACTTTTTCCTGGTCCAACCACAAAATCATTGCTAATAGACGTTGCAGGAACAGCACTGATTTGATAAGCCAGTGATAATTGTGGCCACAATAAAACAACTAGCAACCAACAAAAATATTTTGGGAATTTCTTCATAAAATAAAGTCAAAAAAATAAAGGGAAACATTTAGTATTCCCTTTAATTATAACACGATATAACGTTGTTACTCAAGCGTTTGTGTCTACTGGCTTGGTTGGTCCTGTTGACATCACTTTCAGTAGCAAATAGACAATGCTGAGCGTAATGGCAACATCAGCCAAATTAAAAATTGTAAAATATTTCACGCCAAAATAATCAACTACCGCCCCATAGTGCCAGCGATCAATTAAGTTAGATAAAGCGCCCTGAGTGAGAAATAGCCAGGCCGTAAACTTCAGTACTTCCTCCCGCTGATATGACCACCAACAGACGTTGATTAAAGTAATAATAATCATCACCGAAACACCGATAATCAGCCAACTGGGGAGCGGCAAACTAAAAGCAATCCCAGAGTTTAAAGCTAATTGTAATTGTAACCAATCGCCAACAAGTCTAAAGGTTTCTCGAAAATAGTAATTAAGAAATAATAATTTAACTAATCGGTCCAACAAAAAAAAGCTAGCCGCAACAAAAACTACGGACAGCTTTTTAGTGTTTGCCGACATAAACTTTAGGCCAAGTTTTTTAAGGTTTTTTTGCAAGAAACACAAGAGGTTGATTCAGGGCGAATTTTCAAGCGTTCAACTTCTATTTCTTGTTTACAATATTTGCAACGACCATAAGTACCATCAGCCATTTTCTGAAGTGACTTTTCGACATCGCGCAAATCGCCTTCTAATTGCGTTTCAATTGAAAGATTAGTAGTATAATCGATAACTTCGGAGGCATTATCCTCAATCGAATTGCTATTGCCGTAATCAGGAAAATCAGCGTCAAAATTAATCTCGACACCAGGTTTTCGTGGAGTTTTAGTACCGATATCGTCTAATTGTTTAAGTAGATCTAGTTTCTTCTGTTCCAATAAATCCTTAAAATAACTAAGTTGTTCTTGTTCCATAGGACTAATTAATTTCTAATGCTAATATTTTAATGGTTAATTAACTATTTGTCAAAGTTGACTTAATTTAAAATTACGCTTATCCCAAATAGATTGCCGCTAAAGCGGCTAGTGGCGCGGTTTCCGCTCGCAAAATGCGTTGACCCAAACTCACCAAGGTAAAACCTAAACCTTCGGCCTGATTAATTTCTTCGGTAGTAAACCCGCCTTCCGGTCCGATAAAAATATTTATTTCCGGTTCTTTGATTTCCCGCAATTGCTTCTCTGTTTCTTCCTCCCAAGCAATTAGTTTTGCTCCCCCAAATTTTTCGGCGACAAACAAGGCCTTACTAAACGGCAGCAATGGATTCAGTGCCGGCAAAAAACAACCACCGCACTGTTCCGTGGCTTCAATAATAATATCATTAAGTCGTTTGATTTTATTAGGACTCAAATCCTTAACGACGCAACGGTTAGTCAGGATTGGATTGATGCTAGTAACGCCCAATTCAACGGCTTTTTGTACTGCCCATTCCAGTTTATCCGCCTTAATTAACGCCAAAAATAAATTCACTTTAACTGCTGGCTCACGCGGACCAACATGATCGTCAATAATTAAAAACTTCGCCTCTTTTTTGGAAAGGTTAAGTAGTTGTACCATTTTTTCACGGCCATCACCATTAAAAACCATAAATTTCTCGCCTTCCTTGGCTCGCAGGACACCGGCGAGCTGCTTCAGGAAATCTTGGTCTTGAGACAGCACATAATCACCGTCGAAGTTGTTCGGCGGTAAATAAAATCTTTGCATAAATTTACAAAGTCTATCAAAGTTGCTAATTACTGAAGATAGACTATAATATATTATATCATAACTATATGAATTTAAGTAAAAAAATCAAAGAACTCATCAATTTAGAAGTCGACCGCCAACAGCGCGGTTTAATTTTAATTGCTTCCGAAAACTACTGTTCTGCCGAAGTTCTAGCTGCGATGGGCTCACCCTTATCGAATAAATATTCCGAGGGCTACCCCGGTAAACGCTACTACTCCGGCAACGAACATATTGACCAAATTGAACGCCTAGCCCAACAATTAGCGCTGGAAATGTTTAATTTGAAGGATAAGGATTGGCACGCTAATGTCCAACCACACTCGGGATCATCCGCCAACCTCGCTGTATACTTAGGTGTCTTAAAACCCGGCGACAAAATTCTGGCCATGGATTTAGCACATGGCGGTCATCTGACTCATGGTTCGCCAGTTAACTTTTCCGGTAAGTTATTTAACTTTGTCCATTATGGTGTTGACCCCAAAACTAATCTAATTGATTATAAGGCAGTTGAAAAAATCGCGCTCAAAGAAAAACCAAAGATGATTGTCTGTGGTGCTACCGCTTATCCGCGCACCATTGATTTCAAAAAATTTGGTGTCATCGCCAAGAAATCCGGCGCAATCTTAGTTGCTGACATTTCCCATATTGCTGGATTAATTGTGGCCGGAGTTCACCCCTCACCTTTTCCTTATGCTGATATTGTCACCTCCACGACTCATAAAACTTTAGGCGGACCGCGTAGCGCCTTTATTATTTGTCGCACTGAGCTCGCCAAAGAAATCGACAAAGCAATTTTCCCGGGACTGCAAGGCGGACCACTTGAAAATATGATTGCTGCTAAAGCCTTATGTTTTAATCATGCTTTAACTAATGACTTCAAGAAAATTCAAACACAAACCATCAAGAATGCCCGAGCCTTAGCGACGGAATTAATTAAACGAAATTATAATTTAGTTTCTGGCGGCACTGATAATCACTTACTTCTACTTGATTTACGGCCGCAAAAAATTAACGGCAAACAAGCGGCAGACGCTTTAGAAACGGCAGATATTTTTACCAATGCCAACATGATTCCCTTTGATCCGGCCTCGCCTTTTGCGCCATCGGGTTTGCGATTAGGTACACCGGCACTTTCAACTAGAGGCATGAAAGAAAAAGAAATGAAACTTGTCGCAGAATTGATTGATAAAGTCTTGCGAAACTTCGGCAGCACTCGAATCACTAAGAAAGCTAAGCAAGAAGTTACACAACTGACCAAAAAATTCCCTCTGTCTGCTGTTAGGTAAATGACGGAATCCGCTTCCCCTCATCATTAAGCAAATAAAAGGGCCGGAGTTCTTTGGAACTCCGGCCTTATTGTACTTATTCTGACTCTTTGACATTTGCTGCCAAGACTGCCCTAATCTGGTCTTTCTCCTGTTCCTGATCGAGCCTAAACTCAACATCAGCTTGCTCGAACACTTCCCAATTCTTCCAGTAGGTTAAAATTAGATCGCGATAGAGCCGCTGCAGCTGGGCAACTCTTTTGACCTCTAGATAAAACAAAAGGCCCGTGAACTCGGGATCATCCACTAACTGACAGAGAACCATAGTGGCTCCCGACTCATCGGTTACTTGATGGCCAATTTCTTTAACCATCGATCCAGCTGACAAACGCACCCTAGCATTAAAGTTAACGGCCTTACCATCTGCCAACAATAGCCCGTTCGGATTCTTAACCAATACCAGATCCAATTTATCAAGACAAAATTGACCGGGAATAATCTTGCCGGCCGGCTTAATTAGATGCTCTTCAATCTTGCTCAAGCCACCGCGATAGACTGCCAGATGTTCCGCGTCAGCTTTTCTAACTCGGCGGTGCCACTCAAGACTGGGATACAAGTAATAATTGAAAATTGGCTCAAGTGGGCCAAACCAATAATACCGATCATTAATTATACGACTAAAAGTATAATCAATTTGGATAACATCGCCTCCAAAAATTGAAACGACAATAGCATCATTCACACAACTATCAGTTGTCAACTTTTGCTGAAAGCCACAGAGTCGGTAGCAAAAACCAATTACCATTCGAAAAAAGTTGCGAACAGGGGCGAGAAAACAATTCATCATAATCAACCTTTCTTGGTTTGTTTTGTTGAAGTACGTCATACTGAGCCATCAGTACGATTAGCTATCGTAACAAATACCGTCCAAATTGTCAATAATTACAACCTTTAAAAAAACCGGCAATTCCTTGAAGGAATTACCGGTGAATGAACAATCACTATTAACTGGCAATCAGCGCTTTAAGCTCAGCCAATTCACGTCGGAGTGAGGTCGGTAGCGGCGCATCTGACGGCATCCGATAATCGCCACGCGGATCCAGACTAAAGCCAACTTTGGCAGTATCAGGAACCGCTTGACGTTTGAACTGAGAGCCGTAGGTACGACGATAACCATCTTCCAACCATTTATAAACAGTCTCCAAATCATACTTGTCTTCAAATGCCAGACAAGCCAAATAAAATACCTTCTTCGGTGAATGGAGATTGCGCACAATCGCTTCCATAAACTTATCAGTCAATTCATACGGTCCGATAATATCCTCGGTCTTCTGAATTATTTCTGTCTGAATCTCAATCAAGCCGGGAGTAATTTCCTGTGCCAACGTGTTATTAATCTGCACGTTCGCTGCCGCGCCCAGCAAATTATCAGTAACAATCTGCCGTAACAAAAAACTCACCAGCGTTTTCGGTACCGACGCATTAGGATTATACATCGAAATTTGATCGCCACCGAAAGTACACCAACCCTTAAAGCCTTCCGACATATCGCCGGTCCCAACCAAGAAGCCTAAGGTCATACCAACATTAGTCCGCGCTCGCGCCAGACCGTTTTCGCAAGTCAAGCAATTATGACAAGGCTCATGACCGGTTGCGCGAATAATCGCTTCGGCCGCCGTCACCACTTCTGACTCCCAAAAACCAGTTTTCATGACAATCGGCAACTGGAGCGAAATCTCATGGGTGGCATCATCCGTGCCCCACGCGGGCAATGAAACGGCCAAGATATTGGCGCGGTCCCAACCCAAATAATCATAGGCTAGTACGGTCACCAAAAAGGCCAACACCGAATCGCGACCACCAGATAGATTTACTATCACTTTCTGACTTTTGGTCGCGGCATACACTGACCGCAATCTTCCAACTAACCCCAACTTCTGAATATCTAAAGTCCGACGACAATGATAGGTCAATTGAGCCGGATCAGAAGGCACAAACGGCAACGGATTTATTCGACGCATCAACATTCTCTTGTTCATTGACTGCTCCTTATATCACGGTAGAGAAACGGCGATAAGGGAAGTGTGCCGACCAGAACTTGGCGCTGTGGCCCCAAGTATTAGAGCGACGCCGCTCCGCCCGCAACTTATCAATATCAATGTCAGTTACCAACAATTCACCGTCGCCTGTTAGTGGTTGCTTTTCCACAATCAATGAGCCATTTTCGGAGATCAAGGTATGACCGCCGAAAACAACGCCCGTGGTCGACTCACTTTGGCCAGCCGAAACATAAATGTAACCACTGACGCAACGAGCGGATTGTGGATTTACCACATAATCACGGCGATACTTGTCCGAGCCAATCTTTTCCGGCGAAGCGGAAAGGTTGAAGTAGAGATGAGCGCCATTAGCCGCTCCCAAACAGGAAGGCGGAATCGGCATCCAGCCATCTTCACAAATTTCGACGCCAAACGAGCAATCGATTCCGACACAATCAATCAGAATATCAGTTCCAAGCGGAACCGACTGGCCGTAGAAATCAACATTGGCAAATTGCAAACCAAGGGCGGCCAAAAACCAACGCTCTTCTTCGAACTCATTATAATTGGGCAGATAAGACTTGGGGATCAAGGCCAGAACGTATCCGTCCTTAATCACTGCCGCGACATTCAGTAACCGATCACTAACATCCCGCCAGGGCAAGCCAACAATCGAGATTACTCGCAAGTCTTCCGTTAGTTCGCAATATTCTCTCAAACCTTGTCGTGCATCACGGATGAGCTGCTCTCTTAAGAAGGTATCCTTAATGGAATAAGACGTTAGTCCTAATTCCGGAAAACAAACAATATCGACCTGCTGCTCTTCGGCCTGTTTGGCCAAGCGATAATGTTCAGCTACATTGCGCTCAACATCACCGATTGTCGTTACTGGCACTGCACCGGCCACCCGAACATATCCCAGTTCGTTGATGTCCGGCAAAATATCTCTGATGGTCTTTTTCATTTTCTACTCCTTTGCTTGAGGTTTCAATCTACTGTTATTAGACTAGAATTCTTCTCGAACCACAATTTCTTCGAGGAGATCATTGAGTGGTACGATCGTCACAAAACTCAAGCCCTGCAACTGCCTAACAGCTTCGGGACAAGAATCAGTGGTAAAGAAATGCGCGATCAATCCTTGTTGATGGGCCGCAATCAGTTTTTCTCGGGCACCAGGATCCAGCGGGCAATGTGACACCACAACATTCACCAAATGAGCGCCGTGCTGCTTTAACACTTTAATGCCCTCAATAATTGTGCCGCCAGTGCGTGTCAGGTCATCGAGCAAAATAATATTTTTGCCCGCGACTTCGCCCTCTTTGATGGTAACTATCCGCTCCTCATTCCGCCGAACTTTTTGGCAGATAATCTTCTTAAAATTTGTTACCAAATGCTTAAATCTTTTTTCGGCGCCTTCATCTGAGAAAGCAACCGGCATATAACTCGGTTGACTGGCAACCTTCAAGATTAAGTGGGTGACGGCTGTTTCGGGAAAGACCACTAAGTTATTCGGGAAGTAATGATCTTCATGGGTGTCATGGATATCGAAAATATATATGCAGGTCCGACAAGTTTTGGTCGGAATCACTTCAAACATACTGGCCAAAGTTTCGGCTGTAACAATATCCCCCGGACTCTGAACGCGATCCATCGTGCCAGTCGGATAATAGGGCAAGACAATATTTAACGTTCGAGCACCATAACCCGGAATGGCGCGTAACACCGACAGCTGACGAAAAACCTCCATCGGATCATCCAGCGACGAAAAAAACCAAATATGGTTATTGCGCACTGCTTCCGGATCCAAATGGATATTGTCATACTTATCGGGAAACTTACCCCAACTAATCGGCGAATAGCGCGGATAGATCTTCAGTCGCCGATCGCCAACAAAATTCGTACGGAAACGACTGACTAAATCCTCGGCCATCGACTGCATCTGCGGACAACTCATAAAAATCACACTATCCCTCTCATAAATCATGCTTCTAGCTCCCGTGGTTTTCCTAGTAACTAGGATTTATTAATTTAAATTGTCAAAGTTCCTCTTGGTAAATCGCCTAATCAACTAATTAAGCAACTTAGTTAAGAGGGCGAGAGTGTCGGAAATTTCCGACAGCTCTCGCCAAAGTTTTGTCTGCGTTTAGAATTCGCTAACCGCAAACGCCATAATCATTCCCATATTTACCCAATCGATCGGCCAGCTAAAACCAAACAGTTCGCCGATTCGTTCCACGATCACGGTCGTGGACTCCTCATTGTCGCCAACGTTTACTGGCTGATCCTGTTCCTTTTTGACCAAAAATTCAAACTCAGCTTCATCCAGCTCATAAGTGTAGAGATGACTTTCACAAGCAACTAAAGTTGCCATGGTTTGGCGCACCGAGAATTCCCGCAGACGCGACGCGTCCAAGGTTAAACCCGTTTCTTCTTCCACTTCTTTCATCGCAGAGAGCAAAATCGTTCGTTCATCAAACGGTCCCTCGAGCGGTTCAATTGCGCCACCCGGCAACTCATACACCAAGCCCCGATGATTCATCACCGCGGGTCGATATTCTTTGACCAGAACAACTTTGTAATCTTTGACACCATAGTCTGAGCGCCGGTACATTAGCACTGCCGTTGTGGCCGGACGTCCGATCACTACCTCATTGTCTTTACAGCGGTCTTCGTCAGCGATACGAACTCGCGGACGGATCGCCCAAACTTTGGACTGCGGCCGTCCCGCCTTATTGTAGCGACGATAGTAGACATACTCAACCTTGAGACTTTCCAATTGATGTTTACCCATTTCGAGACTACAATACCATTGCTGGAAAGTCTTGTCGCACCAAATATTCAACGGCACCGTCGTTTCGGCATCATGACGCAGCGCGCCAGCACCGATTTGACTCACAGCCAGTTCCAAGGTCTTCCATAGGCTATCGCAAATAGGAACCTTCCACTGATAAGCTGCTTGTAGCCAGGCAGTGGCACGCTTAATAATATAGTCCATTCGCGGTGTATCTTCCGGATAACCCAGAATCAACTTGCCGCTCTTGAACCATTCACCCATCTCGATATTGGAGGTCAGCGCCGGCATATCGGGAAATTCCCGAGGAATCCAAGCGACGATAATATCAGCTCGGCCCATCGCCTCTACTTCCCAATTGATCTGCGGACTATTATCATAATCCACATCTGTTGGCCGTTGTTCAGGAGTATCAAGATGCTCCGGATCATAAACAACACCATCAAATCCCAATAGTTCCAAAATGCGATAAGCCATGGGTTTCCACGACTTAGGCTTGGTGGCCTCAGTACGCGGAATTGGACCCAAAAGAAAAATCGATTTCTTGACTGTCGTCGGAAAGGGCTCTTGCCCCCGAATGATTTCCATCATGTTTGTTTCTCCTGTTGGTTAGTGATTAATAAATGTTGGATAGGCTTCAATCATCTGCGCCAATTCTTCATTAGTGTAACGTGGCCGCACAATCGGCTGCCACTCATTGTTTGAGAGCGACAGATCAGTGGGACAAATCGAACGCATCCACTTGTAGTAGGGTGCAATCTTGCCACTCAACGGATCTTCGCGGGTAAAATGCAGAATCTGGCAATTGTGAATATGGTCATAGGGATGACGCGACGCACTCAGCTCGGCATAACGCCGTTGCGACATGCGGGTCAAATTCAACCAGATGCTCCACATCACTTCGCCGTGATTCACGAGGATGACATTATCCCGCGAACATTCGCGGCTCAAAGTGCCAAACACGCGATTAATCCGCAAACCCAAGTTCGCTTCCGATTCGCCCGAAGGCGGACACCAGAAGAAACTATCGAGCTGGCGTAACCGCAGAATGTTAGCGAACTTAACCGCTCGCTCATCAGCCGGCATCACACCAAGTTCTCCCCAATCACGTTCTCGCAAATTATAATCGACATACCAACTGGCATCAACAAGATCCAGTAGAGCAGCCGTTTCCTTAGCGCGGACAAACTCCGACACATAAAAACGCGAAAACTTGAATTTGATATAGCGGCGAATCCAAGCACCAGCCAGCTGAGCTTGCACTCGGCCGAGTGGCGTCAGTCGGAATTGGCTTTCATGCGTATTACGGAAGTCTTCCGTAAAAGCGCTATTATCGCCATCCCGCGACATTTGATTCGCTTCATTCAACTCCGATTGGCCATGTCGCACCGATACTAGATTAACCGGCATCGGCGGATTGTTAGTCAAATAAGTCCGACACCAATCAATAAATGTTTCATAGTGCAAAAAATCATAGGCGCGTTTCCAGTTCATAACCGTCTCCTTGTGTTGTATTTTTAGGAATGATTTACCCTGTTAAATACCGTTTCACAGTAATTCGCCGCAGCGAATTATTTAACAGGGTAAACCCAGTAAAAAATTTAGGCGACAAAGAATTACGATAACGAAATTTAATTAAGGGAGTTGTAAAGAACCAAACTCTTGTTTGGATTACCGATCATTTGGATCAGTCTCCCAAAGAGAGAGCTGATACTGACGGATTAATCCGTCAGTATCAGCTATTGTTACATTAAATGTGCTTAAAAATCAAACATTAAGTGTCGCTTCTGACGGAAAAATCCGACAGCTTAGGTCAAACGTTCAATCGTGGTTTCTTCGGTCATCAAGTCATGCATTTGCTGATACAACTCCAGACTCAACGACACCTTATAAGGCGTCGGATTGAGCGTCCGCAAATGGTCCGCTCGAATTTGGCCGCTCCGAAGTTGTTCGATAACATAACTGCGCATCGCTGTATAATCGTTAGAACAATTGATATTGACTCCGTCCCAGACGAGTGTCGACAGCGGTTTAACACTAACCGGACAAACCACCGCTCGCTTCGTTTCGTCAAACGGGTCGCAGCACAAGATGTCTTGTCCCGGCATCGGAATCGTTCCTTGGGGCGACGTCATCAGATCCAAGATCGCTCCCTGTAAGCCGAATAACCGCCAGGCGTTTTTCTGTCCCGGGATAGTTATCTTAATCTTGTCCTCCGACAACTTGATGCGCGGCGTGCCGGCGATATCCACCAGCTTATACACGCCACCTAAGGCCGGCTGTCCTTCACAAGTCACGGCGTTAGTGCCGATGCCATAAGCATCAGCATCATTGCCGGTTCGATTCAACTCCTCCAGCACATCAACATTAAGGTCGTTGGATTCAGTAATCGTCATCTTACCAAAATAGTCAAAGCCGAAGAATTCACCGACCCGAATAAACGTCTTGCGCACTTCCTTCGACTGATAAGATAAGTCGCCAGAATCAAGTCGCAAACCACTGGCTCGATAGCCGGCCCGATTAAGGGCGATCGCCACCGCCAAGAAATTCGTCAGTCCAGACCGTAAAACACTAAAGGTGTCCACTAACAACAAGCAATTGGTCGGATTCTTCCAGCCGAAATCGAGGAAGGCCGCTAGCTCGGCGTCATTGGTTTTGGCGTCTGGCACCAACTCATGCTGTTGTAGCGTTGTTCGCGCAGTAATTGCTGCCTCTGTCAAATCAAATTTTTCTCCCGTTTTACGGTCCCCCATAATTCGTTCGTGATGCAAATCACTGTCCTTGTAACCCTGGACTTGCGAGTGCGCATGCGTACCCTTAACAGGAATGCCAAAGAGGCGTCCCGCCAAGCAATTGGAGGTACCATCAAAGCCACCGAGATAGCAATAAAGCGAACCGCTCACTGCACCATCAGCGCCCTGAGCGCGACGTAAACCAAACTCCCAAATCTTTTTGCTCCAACCTGCCACCAGACGAATTCGCGCCGCATTGGTAGCGACCAAGGTGGGATAATTCAACTGATTAAGCAGTGTCGATTCCAGCAGTTTATTAATCGCCAAGGGCGCTTCGACTCGCAAAACCGGAGTGCGCGGGAAAATAATCGTGCCTTCCGGCGGCGCATAAATGCGTACGTCGCGACAATCGATCTGTCCTAACCACTGCCAAAATTCAGCAGTGTAATGCGCCATATCCGGATCCATCTTAAAGGCAAAAATGTCCTCAGCCGAAAAATGATAATCATTCACGAATTCCATGGCCTGGCGTAAACCACCAAAGACCGCGAAGGCGCCCTTAAAGGGAGCGGTACGGAAAAAATAATCAAAGGTCGAAGGAATTTCATGTCGTCCAGTCGCAAAATCCGTCCAAGCCATTTTGACTTGATACATATCCGTCAAACTAGCGCGAACCAAGTTGTTATAGTGGGCCATTTCGTTATCTCCTTACCGGTGTTTGTTTGCTCGGCCAGACATGGCTAAGCTTTTCATATAGAAACCAATAAACCAGTAGCATCGTTTTCATGTCCTGAAAAGAGTGCTGCACATTCCAAGAAATACCTTCCAAGCCTAGCCAAACGCGCTCAGTCGCTTCCCCTTCTTCTGCCAGACCGAACACACGTTCAGTTGTCTCCATATCTTCATCGCTAATCTGCACATAGCCGAGCCAAATCTTTTCGGTGGTAAATCCCGGTGAGACGTAAAAGCCTCGGAACGGATGAACCAGCTGGATTCTGCTCGGAGTAATACTCACGCCAGCTTCTTCTTGAAGTTCGCGCACCATCGTCTCTTTGGCCCAATCATCGTCCCTAACTCCCTTGGGGCACTCTTCAATGTGTCCAGCAATCGCCTCCAGTGATATTCCTCCGATGGCTGGCCGATATTGATTCACAAATAGCAGTTGCTGTCGCGTATAGTTATAAACCAGAATCGCAACCGCATCTTTCTTGGTGACAATTTCTTGACCACTTTTCTTCAAACGCCAAATCGACAGGAATTTACCAGCACCCTGATAAATCAAGGTCGCCAATTCTTTACCAAAACGATTCGTTTTTTCTTTAGGCATCTGCTTTCTCCTGACTGTTTTTCCCGCCGCTTCATATTCTTCTTGATAGTAATGTTCGACGGCTTGACTCATACTGTTACCTCCGTTATGCCAGTATCGTTACTGACCTGTTTGACATTTACACGATAAGCCTTACCTTTGCCAGCCTTTTCTTCTACCTCCATACCATAGATAAAACACATTCCCAAAAGAAAATGTTTGGCATAGACAAGCGTAAAATGCTGTTCCTCATTATCCCACCACGCCCAATAATCGGCTGTGGGGTTACGATGACTATCGGCCCCCGGATCAGTCTGATCAGTAGAGACAGATATTTCTACCTGAACGATGTCTGTGGGATCTTTACCATATAGTGAACAAGTTTTGGGATGAATCCCAAAATATTCATAACATTTTCCATTAAAAACAGCATTCTTTACTTCGGATCTTGGAATCTCCATTATCTCTCTCCTTTATAGCCATACAGACCATGCCGTTTAATATAAGCGGCGACACCCGGGGTCAAAAACCGTTCGAAGGGCTCACCCCGGCTAATCAAACGGCGAATTTCCGAACTGGCCGTATTGGGCAACTTGGCCTCCATGACCCTAAAATTCTTCGGTAAAGTCGCAGCGTCCAAATCGTAAGTCCGACGTGGTAAGATAATAAAATTGAAATCGTGATAAAGCCGTTCGCCCGCGGTCCATTCCGCTTGCATCTCACACTTGCCGCCCAAGCGTTCCTGCGGTACTACCGAATCAGCTCCGGTAAACCAGAACAATTCAGTACCGGGAGGATACTTGGCCGCTAAGAGTTGGAGCCAAACGATGGTGGGTTGATTAGCTTCGTAAATATCATCATAAATCACTACCAAATCGGGCCGTTCGCGTAAACGTAAATCGCGCAACAGTATTTCTGTCATAGCAATCCGATCATTCGGACAAACCCGTAATAGCTTACCGAGTCGCGATCCAGAAATAATCCAGACTACTTGATCGAACCAACCGCAATTTAGCATCTTCTCAATTAATTTGAGATGCGCTTTATGCGGCGGATCAGCGGCTGAACCGCCAATCGCAATTCGCAGTGCTCGTTTTGCCATAGCCTTACTCCCTCAGCTGTTATAAACTTTGTTTGATTTTTATTTAAGGTGCCAAAGATATTTCGTAAATGAAACCTCTATTGGAAGAGCCGAATATATTCCGCTGCTCCAAGGAGGCGGCGTGTCAAACTTAAGACACGCCGCAAATCGCTATTACTTCATAATTTTATATAACGCCAGCGCCAAGTATCCCGCTTCCTGAAAGTCAGGACGAAATTCCCGCCAGACGGCCGGTATTCCACCCGCACCCACATTGGTTCCGATGAGCGCGCCAGACATCGCCGCGTTCGTGTCGGTATCACCGCCAGAATTAATAGTCTCCAGTAGCCCGGCCCGAAAATCCAGCGGATGCCGCAGGAACATTGCCATGGCAAAGGGAATGGACTCAGCACAATAAAAACCGGTGCCGATATTCTCACGTACCAATTCCAGATCGGCCAACTCACCGCTTTGGACCAAACGATTAAGCTCTTTCAACTTTAACGAAAAATCAGTGTCGTCCAGAGGATAGGTGTACCCGAGCTGAGTCAGATAACGTTGCTGCAGCTGTATCGTTTCATCGGTCACAGCTTGCATTAACTGCTGCAACTCGATCGCTAAATTTGTTGGTCCCGTCAGACCGACTGACTGGCGATAGAGGCGACTGTTTAAGCTCGCGATAGAAAAGGCAGCAATCGCCGCCTGAGGATCACGATGCGTCAAGCTCGCCAGCTCCATCGTCGCCTGCCATAAAAGTTCATGATCGTAATGAAAAAATAGTGCCAGGGGCGCGATTTTCATTGCCACGCCATTGCCAGTGCCGCTCTTTAGTAATTCACTCCAACGCGGCAACTTCAGCTGTACCTGAGGATTAGTTTTCCAATCAGGCGGAGCCGTTGCCCGAATTTGTAACAAATTCTGCAAGGTACTCGAGCCGAAGCCGACATAATCATCTTCCAGCTCCAGCAAGTGTTCACGCGCTTGATGCATCAGATTAAAACCGCCGCAAAAAATCAGTGACTTAGTAACGGCACGCATTAATCGCCAATCATCGGTCGGGTCGCCCGGCTCCAATAAACGAGTTTCTTCGATCCTGCGTTGAACTGGCTTACTGAACCCTGTTACACCCTGCCCTCCAGTAGCAAAAAGAATTCTCTTGGGCGACATGGTTTCATAAGCCATGCCCATGCCATCGCCCATGCGATTGCCTAGGTGACAGCCCACTACTTTTTCCAGCTTCGACGGTTCAGTGAAAAAATTTTCCATTTTTTAAGCATCTCCTCTTGGTGGTGTTAGATAAAATTATTGAAAAGTGCGTTAATCTCAATCACGCTGATTAAGATTAGTGTTTGAAGTTGAAAATTTATTTCAACGCCCAACACTAAAAAATAAAATGGGGGACGAGCGAATCTTTTCCGTCGTCCCCCGTAAAGAGCATCAGTCAAAAACAATTTCTTCGGCCAAGATCGCACCGGCATGTTGCATCAGATTTAGTCCGATGTAATGATTGGGACCGCGTGGATGCGCCCGTTCGTCCGGAAGCTTGAGTTGGCGACAAACTGCCAGTGGCAAATTGTATGTACCGACTGCCGAGGTGCAAACCACAATCTCTTCCAAGTCGGGCAACAACTTCTTGTTGCGAGCGTGAATCAGCGGATCTACCAAACGCAGATCGCAAATATTGGTACACCAACCCGCAATGACGATAGACCGAATTGCGTTGGTGTACAAATACTGGTACAACGAATTCTTGAGCAGACAACCCACAGCTTCCTCAGCACCAATCCAACCACCAATGCAGTCTTTGTAGACTTGGTGCGCCGCTACTTGTTCCAGCCAAGCCAACGGCTCCACCAACTGCGCTTGAAAGCTACCAGCCTCACAATGCGGCGGATGTGGCGGTTCCGGATTCTTATGCCATTCGCGGACAGTAATAATCGCTTCCCGATAGTAATCAAACATTCTCGCTAACTCCACGGTGCGAATGATGACATCGTCCGTATCCGGATCCGGAGCTGGCGGCGCCAATGGACCACAGCCGACCAAACCGAAACCATTCACTTCGTCGACGACAATTAGTGCTGCCGGCCGACATTTAACCAACGAATACCGTGGCAGAATCTTAATCGGCATCAAATAGCTCAACTGTTCGAGCAAAGTCTGCTCAGTTATACCCTGAGGGATTTCAATTACTCCGTCATCCGGCGTTGTCCGAATATTTCCCATAATCACTAACTCCTTTTTTGTCTGCCGTAGCAAACTGGTTGATTTGATAATATTTAGCTAATCTTAGCAAAAAAATCAATTGTTTTAACTGTTAATTTTCAAGGAGCGATGAATTCAGGCATTTATCACCTAAAAGACCTTACAACTTACCACATTTTAGCAAAAAAGTCAAATATCGCGGTGGTTATAATTCTCAGTATTAAAATGGCAGAATTTTCTCCTAAATACACCTAGTATTTCTTAGTTAGTGTATTTATAACACTATCTTAACAAAGTACTTAAATAATGTCAAATTAATTAAAAAAGCTCCATTTTTTCAATGGAGCCGTACTATTTTACTGATTAAACCGCTGAACATCCAGCAAGTAGAGTAAGACCTGACGCAATTTGCTCATCCAGGCCGTGGTGCCGAGCCGATAATCAACTCTGATCTCAGTTTCTTCCTGATTGAAGCCTATTAGCCAATTTCCCGATCCCCCAACATAAAACGAACGTTGCGGATTGGCGGGATTCATGAAATAGACATCCTCCCAGTCAATAATCTGAGTAATTCGCGCTAGATAATTATGAATCGGTACATTTTCTGGTACCGCGAAATTAATCTGGCCCGGGACAGTGGGCGGAGCTATCGGCGGATCAGCACCCAAGAGATGCATCAAGACCGCCTCTAAATTTTTCATTAACTCCAAATCAGGATAACGACGAGCGATAATCAATTCGTTCGTCCGCGTGCTGGCACTCATCCACCAATTATTATCGGTGCCGATCATATAATCATAACCGCTAGACTGCGGATAGTACCGTCCACTCCAATCAATCACCCGCGCTACCCGCGCTAGACATTCCTTGAATTCATAACGTTTGGGTAACAGCAATTTAATTTCTGAAGACAATTTTTGCGACTCTTCCATTGACCAATCTCCTAGGCCTCTGCCGGTTGAGAAACAGTAATTATTAGGTACAACGCAATCCATTAGGCTAGCACTTTTTATTCCCCCGGTCAAGTCTGCTTAAGCTAACTGCCGTTTGACTTCGTCAATAACTTGGCGTTCAGCGGCCGCGAGTGTCGTACCCGTTAAAATAAATCGCGCCAAATCTTTGTTGCCAGCGGGATTAAAATTTCTGGTAATAAAAATCGCGTCACGATTCTTAATCGCATAAACCAAAACCTTAACGTCAATTAATTCGCCGCGCTTTTCTTCAAACAGCAACACAATCACTTCTGTCTTCGGCATCGAGACAATCAATTCCTCAACCACGTCTGGTAATTCATCGGGATTGGTTGAGGTTTCTAAGAAATCGTTAAGTGAGAGTACCGACCAAATGACTTTGTCATTCAGATCATTATTCAAACGCGATAACACGCGACCCCATAATTTTAGAGTAGTAATGAAACGGCTTTGATACAGATTTTGAATAATTTGATCACGACGAGCGCCCAAACTGATCAGTAATCCAGCCAAATTCAAAGTTTTTGGCGTCACCTCCGTCGTTTTGAAATTTTTAGTGGCGGCAATAATTCCCGATAAGATATAGGTGGCAATATTGGCGTCGATTAGTTTTTCATCAAACGCTTTCATTAAGTCATACACCAGTTCGGCGGACGAAGTAGCGGCGATATTTACCAAATTAATATTACCATAGTATTCATTCTGAGTGCTGTGGTCGATATTGATTTTCGGTACCGAAAAGAAGAAATCAGAATGCTTGGCGTAAGCATCGCCCAGCGCCTCTAAATCCGGTGTATTCAATAAAAAGATCAAATCGTATTTGTAACCGGAACTAGCGGTCGAAATATTTTCCTGATTTAATTGTCCAGTCTTCGGCGTAATATAAAAATTTAATTTGTTTTCTTTTTCATCATATTCAAACTCGCCCAGACCGGTTTCTTTGATATCAACTGTTACAATAAATTTCTGTAAGTTGCCTAATTCGGTTTGCACCAGCGAGAGTGGCAGATAAGATAAAGCGGGGCTCTGTTTAAAATCTTGGCAGATGATGTCAGCTTTTTTGCCCTGCTTTTTGAAGAATTCAGCCAACGCCAAAGAACTGGAAACGGCATCGCCACTCCAATCTTTTTTGAAGATAATTAGTATTTGTCTGCTTTTGTTGATCAGCTCAAATATCTGCTGTTGATCGCTATAAGCCATTTATCAGACGTAGATTAGTTCTCATTCAAGCAATGATTTATCTTAGCCAATCCTGGCCGTAATGTCAATATTTAACGCTCTAATGCTAGCCAGACAAAGATTTGCCCTATTCGTCAAGTCATTAAGAAATCAACATGCCATCACCAAAACTAAAGAATTTATATTTCTTTTTAATCGCTTCGGCGTAAGCGCGATCGATATTTTCTTTACCAGCTAACGCTGACACTAACATTAATAACGACGATTTGGGTAAATGAAAATTGGTAATCAAGCTATCGACAAATTTAAAGTGATAACCGGGATAAATAAAAATATCGGTATATTTTCTTTGCGCTTTTAACTGGCCAGTTGTCGTCGCAAAACTTTCTAAAGTCCGTGCCGCCGTGGTGCCCACCGCGATAATTCTTTGGCCGGATTTTTTTGCGGCATTTAAGCGCTTAACAGTGGCGCTATCAATTTCCGCCAATTCGCTATGCATCTTATGTTGCAAAATATCTTCAGTTTCTACTGATAAAAATGTTCCCAGTCCGACATGCAAAGTGACGAATTCTATTTTAATTCCTTTTTTCTTTAATTGATTTAATAATTTCTGGTTGAAATGCAACCCCGCGGTCGGTGCGGCAACTGAGCCTAATTCTTTGGCGAAAACCGTTTGATAATCGGCGAGCTTCGAGCGTGTTTTAATATAAGGCGGTAAAGGTGTTTCGCCTAACTTAAAAACTTGCTCATCGCTGGCATTAAATTCTACCGCCCAAGTTTTTTCATCAAGCTTATTTATAATCGTCGCCTGAATGCGCTTATTAAGCGTGATAATTTGTTGTGGCTTAACCTTGCCGCCAATCAAGCATTGCCAGAAGTTACCGGCGAACTTTCCCCCACTTATCGAAAGTGGTGGTTTGGTTTTTGCTAACAAAAATATCTCAATCGCGCCACCCGTTTCTTTTTTACCATGTAAACGCGCCGGAATAACTTTAGAATTATTAAACACCAACACATCACCAGCCCGTAAAATTTTGGGCAAATCAAAAAAATGCTGATGGCTAATGGCGCCAGTTTCTCGATTCAAATGAAGAAGCCGAGCGTGGTCACGAGGACTAGTCGGCTTTTGCGCAATTAAATTTTTCGGTAGTTCGTAAGCGTAACTACTCAGTTGGGTTAAGGTGTTCATGTTTGGCATCTTCATCTAAACGTTGGATAATGCGAGCGACTTTAATTGGCTCGCCGACATTCTTTAAGGCGAAACGTTCCGTGGCGCCGGCGGTTTGAATATATAAGTCGCCATAATTTAACATCGTTGATAAAAAACCTTTTTGCTCGACGCTAACGTCTTGCACCCGATATAATTCTAGCTCCGACACCGTACGATTAAACAAACCTAATTGTTCACGACTAATAATGCGGTGTGTCGTTACTGTCCAAACATCAAGATAGTTATCCATCCAAATATAGAGTGAGAGCAACAAAATTATCAGATAATACGTGAAGCACAAGAGGGTGGAAATTACTAATAGATAAGGATTTTCCCAAAGTGTCGGCTGCGTAAAGGACACGAGATAATAAATAATCACCGGAATCAGGAACAGCAAAATAAAGGTTAAAAAGATCTTCAAGAAAATAAAAGGATGCTGCCAAAGGTTGGCGACAATTTTTTCATCTTGTTTGGGATTGGGCAGGTATTGTTGGTTGATCATAATAATTAAAACTTGATAGTTGGCAACTTAGGTGAAAAGGCCGCGGTATTGATAATGCCACCCAAGTGATTAAACCAACTGGAATCAAATAATGGCAAAGACCAATCAAGACCAGACAAAATAACCAGTGAATACGAGATTAAACCTAACGACAATAACATATAACCAAGAATAATGGAGATATTAACAGCCGAAAAAAATCCGAAGCGCACCAGGTGATACAAACAAAAAAAACTGATTATCAAATATATGCCGATAATAATCAGATAAGCCCAATAAAAAATTATGATGGTAACCAACAACTCGGCTGGTATAAAATTTGCCATAGTAATTATAAAATTCGTGGCGGTGGCGTTTGGCCCAAATGTTCATAAGCCGCATCAGATAAGGTGCGACCGCGAGCCGTGCGATTAATTAACCCTAATTGCAATAGATAGGGCTCGATCACATCTTCAATCGTATCCATATCTTCCGACAAAGCGGAGGCAATAGTATTAAGTCCGGCCGGACCGCCGTTAAACTTTTCTAAAATCAATTTCAAATATTCGCGATCAACATGATCTAACCCCAAAGAATCAACTTCTAACATTTGCAGGGCTTCATTGGCCGCTTCGATATTAATTTTACCATCTTTTTTGACTTGCGCATAATCACGCACGCGCTTCAATAAGCGATTAGCGATACGCGGAGTTTGTCGCGCTCGTTTGGAAATAATTTCCGCCGCCTCATCTCCTAGTTCCACGGCCAGAATTCCCGCCGCGCGTTTAATAATCTGGCCAATCTCCTCTGGCTGATAAAAATTCAGCCGATAAATATTGCCAAAGCGATCACGCAAAGGTGAAGATAGTCCACTAACTTTAGTGGTCGCGCCAATCAAAGTAAACTTCGGTAAATTCAAACGCAAAGTTCGCGCCGAAGGACCTTTGCCAATGACAATATCTAAAGCATAATCCTCCATCGCCGGATACAACACTTCTTCAATTGATTTATTCAAGCGATGAATTTCGTCGATAAATAAAATATCGCCATCCGACAAATTTGTTAAGATGGCCGCCAGGTCGCCAGTGCGTTCAATCGCTGGTCCGGAAGTTACTTTGATTTGTCCACCCATCTCATTAGCAATAATATGCGCCAGTGTCGTCTTGCCTAAACCAGGTGGCCCGAAAATCAGGACATGCTCCAAAGGCTCACCGCGAGTCTTGGCCGCTTCCATAAATATCTTCAAGTTATCTTTAACGGCCTCTTGCCCGATATAATCAGCTAATTTTTGCGGACGCAAAGTATAGTCCAACACCCCGTCAGTATTATCAGCTTCCGCCGAAAGGATTCGCTCTGTTTGATCTAATTCTTCTAATAGTTCATCTTCCATATGGGTTAATTCTAGCAATTTAAGACCAAAAAGACAATTTTGCAAATTAGTGTCATTCCGGTCCCTCAGACCTAATCGCGAGGTAAACCCCAAGGTCTCCAGCGGGGTACACTCAAACCATAATCTATTGCCTTATGCCCCAGCGTAATTCCGGACCTAATCCGGAAACTAATGCTTTATGCCCCAGTGTCATTCCGGGCTTGACCCGGAATCTGAGCCCAACTCTAAATCACGTATAATACATGAAAAAATTTATACTTTTTATCTAAATTTAAACAAATATTTGTTAATTGTGCATAACTCACTTGACAAATTTTACTATATATGATATTATAATATATTGCTATCCCTTGGAAGGGTCCATTGGAGGCAACCAAAAACGCACCTACTCAACCACAACGGAGGATTCCACAATGGAAAAGTTGAACAAAAAGCGCAAAAACCGTGCCACCGTCCGGAAGAATGTGAGTGAGGCCAAGGCCGAAATCCAGCTCTGGATGGCCAAGACCATCTTCTACTTTGTCCTGGTCATTGTCTTGATTGGCAGCGGCGTCTACTTGGCCACTGACATCGTGCAGGCTGTCGGCAGTACCCATCAGGTCTCCGATTCCAAGCCCAGCGGCGTGTTCGTGCCCCTGCTGTTGCAGCCACCCACGCCGCGGCCGATCATGGAAGTTTCACTGAAATCGACCGATCGGTAAAACCAACAACAACGTCACGACAGTGACGCTAGGAGACCAGAATGCAACGTATAATTGTCGCCATCGTCGTTTTCGCGCTGTTTTTCCTGATCATCCCGATGATGGGCTGCAATATGGCCGAATCTCTCCGTGCCCAGAAGGAAGAAGAAATCGCCTGGGTCAAGAAAAACAAGGAGGAGATCAAGCAGAGACAAAAGCAGTACGACCAGAGGACGGCAGACCGGGTCATTAAGAGTCTGAAATATGCACATGACCCTCGCACAAATATGTGCTTTTCTTTCTCCAATGATAGGCCATCCAGCGCCAGCGTCAGCTATGTTCCCTGCGAGAACATTCCCCCGGAGCTCTTGATTGAAGTGAAAATCGAGGATATCGAGAAGTAACCATCCGTTCTTTCCTGCACCTGCTAGCTTCGGCCAGCAGGTGCATATTTTTTTATTTAAATTTA